>JAXHTA010000750.1:0-1505 GCA_034190285.1 Thermodesulfobacteriota bacterium
CTGCGATCTACCCGGGCGCCGAACTCCTCCATCACATCGATGGTGATGTCCACATAGGGTTTTGACACCAATTCACCTGTGACTGTGATTTCAATATCGGTTTTTGCATACGGTCCACACAGGAGAAGCGAAGAGATGAACTGACTGCTTTGATCCCCGGGTATGGATACCCTACCTCCTCGGATGCCGTCCGCCTTTACAAGTACAGGGGGGCAATCTTTCTGCTCGACACAGGTTGCCTTCACGCCGAGTCGATTCAGGGCATCAACCAGAGATCCTATCGGTCTTTCCAGCATCCTTTGCGAGCCGGTCATTAGAAATTCACCCCCGGAAAGAGCGACTACCGAGAGGAGAAGGCGAAAGGAGGTGCCCGAATTGCCCAGGTAGAGATCCCTTTTTGTTGGGGCCGAGATGAGCCTGCCTCCGGTTCCCACAACCTCAAGGTCTTCTCCTTTGATGCGGACGTCCACTCCCAGCTCTCCCAGGACGCTGGCAGTATAAAGGGTGTCTTCACATTCCAGAAAACTCTTAAGCACGCTTTGACCACTGGCGAGGCCTGAGGCAATAACGGCCCTGTGAGTGATACTCTTCGAGCCCGGTATCCTGACGGTCGCATCAATGGAGGATAGTGGTCTGATCTCTTTCATTTTTTCCCCGTGTTTTTATTCCAATAGAAAGCCTTTCAAGCATGTCTTTCATTTCACCGACAGGCATCTGCCCGGAGGCAGACTCCTGGCCCTCTTCAAGGGAGGCGAAGGTCAAATAGCCACCGGTCAAAAGGGTGGATATCCGGCTGATTCGGCCTAGGGGTCCCATACAGAATGCGATGATCTTGACGCCAAGTTCTTTTGCCAAAGGTATCAGCCCAAGGACACGCAGGTTGTCTTCGGGCGTCATGGCGAGTGTGATGATCTTCACAACATCAGCACCGGTGTCGGCCATCTTTCTTAGAACTTCCTCCAGCCTTTGCCTGGCAGGCGTGCCATCAAGCAGGTGCGCAGATATAATGAGCGCTGATCCACTCCGGCCCTGAAAGATCCTCTGACGTAACTCAGGCGGCAGGCCGTATTCCACGTCCACGAAATCCGCTCCCGCCTCAATCGCCTCCAGCAAGTAACCACTTTGCGTCTCAGAATCTGCCGAACCACTACCGCCTTCTTTCCGGGAACGGTAAGTCACAATTATTGGCCTGGGTGCCGCCTGGACTATTTCGGCTACATCAAACTCTTGCATGACGTCCAGACGGACCTCAATGACATCCGCAAAGGGAGCGGCCATGTCCATCTTTCTCAGGGCCTCGGCATTGTTTCGGGCCATTATTGGAATGCAAATCATGATTGATTAACCCTAATCTAATGAAGGATTGCGCTTGTTTTACATAGACTTAGGGCACTGGCTATTTTTCCGTGATAGTCTCTTCAATCTTATGGCCGAAATGCCGGCCCGCATCTTCCACATATCCTAGGACCTCATCAGCGGGCTTTAATTTCACCACAGAAATCGCT
>JAXHTA010000751.1:0-1503 GCA_034190285.1 Thermodesulfobacteriota bacterium
TGGGATCAAAAATGACCGCCGACTCCGCCCGCATGTACCAGGTCTTTTCGGTATTGAAAAAGCACGGCCTCTTTTTTGTGGACAGCCGCACCACGCCTCGCCTTCGACCCTGGTGAAAAGTGTCACCGCTTCCCAATCCTTCAGTATGGCTTTGGCAAACCTTCGGGCATGCTCCTCAGGGCTATCATGCTGAAGATGGCAGGCTCGCTTGAGGCGAGCTTTGCAACTGTTCATCTGGGGCGATTTCGCCTTTCCCTCTTTCCACAGCCTGATCATCAATCTCAACTCGCCTTGAACCCAGATGCCAAATCGAGAGGTGAGCGGATCGGAGGATTGCGACAATCCCTTCGCCTCCCGGATCAGATGTGCCAGGCAGACTTGCCACCCCGCTTTGTCATAGGATCGATAAGCACCGTACCGATCTGAGCTGATGATTCCATCGAAGCGTCCTCCCAGTACTCCCTCAAGCACCCTTTTCCCCCGACTCTCTGCAATGTGGAAGAAGGTCATGGTGGGAGCAACGAAGGTCCAGAGCCACCTTCTTTCGCCGTCCTTCTTCCAGCCTGTCTCATCAATGTTCAATCCGCTTTGTTGAGTCAATTCCTCTCTGAGCGCCTCTACAGTACCCTCCAAAGCATCGCCCACTTCATGAATGCAATTGTCGATGGTTCCCAAGCTGAGTCGTGTTCCCAGAACACTGTCCAGAAGACCCTGCAAGTGCCGTCGGGTCAGATTGTGGGCAATGGTCAGAACAGCGATCAATGCGCCCAGCCGAGGCCCATAGCACTTCTTCTCTCCTTCCCGGGGCTTCGCCCGGTTCATTTTCCCGCAAGCGGGACACCGCAGGGCATGATAGCGGCGTTCGGTTACCATAGGCTCAATAGAAGGTATCTCTACCTGCTGCCGGCGTTGATAGTCGCCGGTCACCGGAACATCATCCTCGATAGTTGCCCCACAGTGTCGGCATATCTCAGGTCGATGATCGACAATCATTGTGGGCGCAAGAAAGTGCCTGCGATGCCCTTTGGCCCCTTTTTGTTTGCCCGGTTTTCTGCCCGTTGGGGTGCGAGCAGGGTATTTCATTGAGGGAGGATCACTGGAAGGAGGTTTGGAGGAGTTACCGGAATCCATGCCCAGACGCCTCTCCAACTCCGAATTCTCTTTCCTCAGCTCCGAGGTCTCTTTCTTCAGTGTCAGGTTTTCCTTCCGCAAAACTTTTATCTCCGATTCCAGCGTTGCTATCCTCTCAAGCAGTCCCCCAACCAGCGTCAATACCTCATTAACCGATTTATTCTCGGATAGAAACCGCCAAGTGAGTCCAGGATCCTCCAATGGCGTCCGCGGATTTCCGACTATGCCAGTTTTTTCCTTCATCAATATTATAGACGAAAATTGAACTCTTTTTGTTTCCCGCCAGACTCAGATCGTATCTGGACAGGGATGAGTTGGTGAACGGTTACGGGGCATGTGCCGATTATAGACATCAACACCCGCCGAAATAAG
>JAXHTA010000076.1:0-11388 GCA_034190285.1 Thermodesulfobacteriota bacterium
TAAAGAACATTTTTCAGCAAAACATGAAAAACGGCCAAAACCCATTACCGGCCTGGAGGGTGTTTTTTCTTTAAAAAGATTGTCTGAGAAGATTTGATTGAGTATTTCGACGCATTCCGGCAACTGATTCCGATCTCAATCGGCTATCTATTCCGAACCATTTCGATTTCACCAATATTTTCATGAAGGTTGACAAAACATACCAAAATGGTATATTCATTATACCATGAACTTTGAATTTGACCCGAAAAAATCGGACAGCAATAAAAATAAGCATGGGATTGATTTTATTGAGGCTCAAGAACTTTGGAATGACGTTGATTTATTAGAAATTCCTGCAAAAACAACAGATGAAATGAGACTTCTGGTAATTGGTATAATTGGCGAAAAACACTGGACTGGAATTATTACATATCGCAATGATAACATACGTATTATCTCAGTACGGCGTGCCAGAAAAGAGGAGATCGAGCTTTATGAAAGCTGAAGAATTAGACAAGGAATTTGATGAGGGGAAAAGTGTTTTAGAACATCTGGACCTTTCAAAGGCGAGACGGCCGAACCAGGAGCAAAGAAGGGTTAATGTCGATTTCCCTCTCTGGATGATTCAGTCCTTAGATAAAGAAGCCAAACGTCTTGGCGTTCCGCGGCAGTCGATTATTAAAATCTGGCTTGCTGAAAGATTAAATAAATCCGCTTCCGTATAGTATTCGAACCTGCCGTTCCACATTGCCCGGAAACCCAGAGCGGCCTTTTCCCAATCGCCAGTCAGCCTTCACTTTTCTTTGACAGTTGGGGATGGGGTATCCCACTGAAACCCTCGCCAGTACTTAATCGTTCTTTGAGAAATGGGGGACGGTCATATGAAAATAAGTAATTTGACATGGGAGGATAAGACGTGGTAAGGAATATCCATGCCAAGATTGGCCCAATTAGACGCCACCGGTGTCCCATTCCGGGAATTTCGCATATAGGTCTCCTCGCGAGTGAGACAGATCTCCCCGGATAAGAGCGTGAACTTTCACTATGCAACCGCGGCATTTACCCTATCTCCTGAATCCGGGGCTTCGTTATGTGGTGCTAACTCACCCGGAGACTGGGCCTTGTATGCCGTTTCTGTTCGTCGGCTCACAGTTTTGCACTCGGGGTTCCTTCAGGCAACGCCTCACGACGATGCCCTTGTCTTCGGCTAATACTTTTGCTAAGATGTTCAACACCTTAACAGGATTCACGTATAGGGGACTTTCACCCCATAAGTTCACGCCCATGCCGGGCGTATCCCAGCGGATTCAGCAGACAAAATCATCGACTAGGAGGAACCCTTTCGGGTTCCGTCCTCTCGCAGAACCGTGCGTACGGGTCCGTACACGGCTCCTCATGTTACCTTTATCCAGTGATCTATCTCGATTCACTTGCCTTTGCCTCGCCTCTTCCTCAATCCTCACGCGGCTTGTATGACCGAAGCTCTACATTTCTGTCCCCTTTTGACTTTTGCTCTTGCTCAATTTTGTAGTGAAGAAATGATGGAGAGGGGATAGAAAGAGGTTTCCGGTAGACATTTTCGGCTCACACCGTCGTCAGCTTGGACCCCGAAGAGAAGTTTGTGTCCGGATAGGTGGGATTTATTCGGCCATTTGTTTCTGCATATGATCCAGGTAAGCGTCAAGCTCTTCCATACTCCCAAAAACCTGTTCCGATGGCAATGCCCTGACGATGTCGAAAACCTTTTTGATCTGGGGCTGAAGCCGCATCAGGACAATTTTCCCATTGATTTCCTTGAGTGCCTTCTGGGCCTTTGCGATCACACGGACCCCCATGCTGCTGATGTAATCCAACATCGCCATGTCAAAGACAATGGCTTCCGGAACCTCCTTGAGTATCTCATCAACGAGTTCTTCCAGCATCGGGTAAGTATTCGAGTTCAGTCTACCTACAGGTTCAATTACATGAATCCCTGCCATCTTCATCTTAGAAGTTACTGTGAACGACATGGCTTCCCTCCTTGGATCTTGGTTTAACCTCCAGGCGGTTGCGATGAGGCAAGAGACCTTAGAAATATATCTGACGACTTGTTGACCCCATTTGAAAAACGGTAAGGTATTGTGGCTTCAGAAAGGCATTTGACAGTATGGTATGCCCGGATTGGGGCCAGATGACATCAGTCTCCAATCAGTGCACTCCATTGAAGGCCCGGTCATTGGCACGGGTTTCTAAGGAAAACCTGTGAAACGCAATCCGGTCTGATTTCACATATGTTGTGATTGGTTGCCCTTGGCTTGTTATGGGCATTTTTTCATAAATAGTGTCCGAGAGAAAACTGTCTTTTGCGCCATGTATTCCTGCGGTTAAATCTTCGTCTTCCTTGATTTGAAAGAAAAATCCTGGTTTTCGTTCAGACACTATATATTTGGCAAAAGCCTTTTCCGTGGTGGGCGGTGCGGGATTTGAACCCGCGACTTCCACCGTGTGAGGATGGCACTCTCCCGCTGAGTTAACCGCCCCAATATTCAAGATTACCTGCCAGAATAGCTACTATAGGAAGGCTTGTAAACAAAAAAGTTGGTTGCCGCACCCTCCTACTTCAGGCCAACCAGCTTTTTCATGGATGTCACCTCTTCTGTAAGGAGCTGGCGATGCGCACCGATCTTTAGATCTCCCAGAGTCAGGCTGCCCACGCCCGTGCGCATTAAGTGAATAGCTTTGTACCCTACAGCCTCCAACATACGTCTGACCTGCCGGGATTTCCCCTGCGTTATTGTCATTCTGATTATGCTTTGTCTATCACTGCTAGTAATTACAGAGGCTCTGGAGGAACCGCTGAGGCCGTCATCAAGTCGAACTCCTCTCCTCAGAGCCCTAACGTCTTTGTCGGCAATTCTGCCCGACACTGTCACCTTGTAGGTGCGAGGAACATGATAGCTGGGATGCATCAAACGGTGGGCCCACTCTCCATCATTAGTGAAGAGCAGCAGTCCCAGGGTATCAAAATCCAGACGCCCAACGGGATAAACCCTCTTGGTTACGGCCTTCAAGAGATCTGTCACGATGGGTCTACCTTCCGGATCAAAGAGTGAACACACATATCCGTAAGGCTTATTGAGCATCAGATACACCCTTTCGGAGGGCCCGGGGATTTCTTTGTCATCTGCACTGATCCGGTCAAGACCCCAGACCGCCTGAGTTCCTGGCTCGGTGACCAAACGACCGTTTACAGCGATTCGTCCGGCTTTGATCCACTCATCCGCTTTACGCCTGGAAGTCAGCCCCGCGAGCGATAGTATTCTGTTAAGTCTCTGAGGTCTGCTCGAATGCGTCCAATTGATGTTCCTCGGTTTTTGGCGCTGTCTGCTCTTCATCGGATACCATATCCTTGATTTCTTTCATTCTTGGAAGTGAATCTATGTCCTTTACATCAAATACTTCGAGAAATCTTGTTGTTGTTCCGTAGATAAGGGGCCTGCCAGGGAGACTCTTGCGACCCACTATTCTGATTAGTCCCTTTTCCATGAGTGTCTTCAATATCCCGCCTACATCAACTCCCCTCAATCTTTCGATTTCTTGTCGAAGAATCGGCTGCTTGTACGCAATGATGGCCAATGTCTCCATGGCAGCACGGGACAATCGCGTGGGAGAGGTCTTGAACATCTTAAGAATATAGGGGGCATATTCAGGTCGAGTCCTGAACTGATAACCCTGGGCCACTTCCTTTAGCGCAAAACTCCTTCCCATGGAATCATATTGGGTCTTTAGATTTCCAAGGGCCTGTCTTATATCGGCCAGGGTTTCCCCCGAAAGCCAGGAATTGATTTCGTGGGCGTTTAATGGCTTTTCTGATGTGAATAGGAGGGCCTCTATAATGAACTCCAGGGATTCAGCCATCGAGCTTTTCTCCATTTTCATCAATGGAGAGGACCAAATGAATGTCACTCTCATGAGTTGGCTGTGATACCTTTACCAGACCCAGGTGAACCAGTTCCAGGACGGCCAGAAATGTGACAACAACTTCTGAAAGGCTACGGTCTTCGCTGAAAAGTCTTTGAAAAAACGTGGGTCCTGCCTCTTTGAGCAGGTCTATGATAACCTCTGTTTTTTCCGTGACGGACCATCTTTCAGGTTGAAGTGTCAGCTGAACGCCTGGCAGGCCTTCATCTATTATCCGCTTGAATGCATCCATTAGCTGAAATAGATTGACGTCCAGCCGAGGCTCCCAATCCTCCATCTGGGACTGAAGATAGGATGGCAGGTGCCTGACAAAAACATCTCTGTCCAAAAGCTCTCTTTCCTCAAGCTCTCCCGCCAGCTCCTTGAAACGCATATACTCCAGAAGCGGGCGAGTGATCTCGATACGGGGATCCTCTCCGTCATCCTGGCCTGTTAAATCCGGAAGAAGCATCTTTGATTTTATGTGAATCAGGGTGGAAGCCATGATCAAGAAATCCCCTGCAACCTCTATGTTGAGGGCCTTCATCATGTCAATGTATTCCAGATACTGATCTGTGATGGTGGCTATAGGGATATCGAAAATATCAACCTCATTCTTGTGGATCAGGTGAAGCAGCAAGTCCAGCGGCCCCTCGAATATTTCCAGTTTGACCTCGTAATCCATTTTCGATTCCTGAATCAGTGTCTGGACGAATCAGAAAACAAAAGGCTATTTACCCTTCGCCTTTTCTCTCATATCTTTAACGCTTCCCTGACTTCTTCCATGGTCTTTGCGGCTATTGAGCTTGCTCGCTTGTTTCCTTGAGCCATGATCTCCTTAACGGCTGTTAGATCAGACTCCAGTTCCTTTCTCCTGGCCCTTACCGGCTCTAGACCCCTTTTCAGGCTACCGGCCATCATCTCTTTGCAGTCGACGCAACCGATGTCGGCAGATCGGCATTCCTGGGCAATACTCTTTACCATCTCAGGGTCAGTGTATATTTCGTGGAATGAGAAGACATTGCAGACATCCGGATTTCCCGGATCTTTTTTCCTGGCCCTCTGCGGATCGGTTACCATCTGCCCCACCTTATTGTCAATATCTTCTCCTGTGTCGGTGAGGCAAATGGCATTTCCATAGCTTTTGCTCATTTTACGTCTGTCAATGCCCAAGAGTTTCGATGTGGGGGTGAGTAGGACTTCCGGAACTGTAAAGACCTCACCATACAGGTGATTGAAACGTCTGGCAATTTCCCTGGTCAGCTCTACATGCGGGGCCTGGTCTTCACCGACAGGTACCCCATTGGCCTTATACATTAATATATCGGCTGCCTGGAGGACCGGATAGCCCAGGAAACCGTAAGTAGAAAGATCTTTGTGAGTGAGTTCGTTGAGCTGTTCCTTGTAAGTGGGGTTTCTCTCCAACCACGGCAGCGGCGTCATCATGGAAAAAATCAAATGAAGCTCTGCGTGCTCCCTGACCCGTGATTGAATAAAGAAAGTCGCGCTTTCGGGATCCACCCCCACTGAAATCCAATCGATGATGATGTCATAAATGCTCTCCCGAATAATCTCAGGATGAACGTATTCACTGGTAAGGGCATGCCAGTCCGCTATGAAATAAAAACATTCGTATTGGTCCTGGAGCTCTATCCAATTCAACAGGGCACCGTGCAAATGACCGAGGTGCATCTTCCCAGTAGGCCTCATTCCACTGACTATCCTCTTCTTATTCATACGTCGCGTCTCCCTTTATTGTTGACGATTCAAGGTGGCCGAAAGCCAATCGCAAATAGTCAAACTCCATATATATCCTTGACGAACCTGATTTCATCAGCCTTTGTCTTTGTCAGGTTATTAAGTCGGGCCTCCAGAAGGCGATCGAATATCTCCCCGAAAATCGGACCGGACTGGAAGCCCATGCTCGACAAATCCTTTCCGCTTAGCTCAATCTTTGTACCTTTGAGCCTTGAAAAATAGACGGAAACGAGCCGTTTTGTTTTTTCGTTGTTTGCCGCTGCCATGAGGTGAAGCAATGACTCCGTGTCGTAAGGGTTTAGTAAGGTATAGAGGCGATAATCGTCTCCGTCAAATCTGTAAAGGTTGTCCAGGACCTCCTTCATGTCTGCCCTTTGGGAGACAATCCTGCGATTATCCTGATCCACCATCCCCATTTTCTCGGCGAGTGCTCTTAAGGCTGAAATCTCAAGGGAACTCGTCAGGCCCAGCCAATAGACCTTCCAGGGCTCAAATGGCTCTTCAAGATAAAGCAAATGGTACCAGGCGATGATCTTTCTGGTTTCTTCAAGCTGGCGCCGGATACCCTCGGTGAGTTTGATCTCAGGAGAAATAACCTGGAGCAGGCCAAATTCATTCATTCTTTCGATGGCCCCAACGGGATCTTTCTCCTTGAGTATCAGCCTGAGTTCGAAAAAGATCCGCCGGCCTGGCACGTCTTTGAAACAGTTTATCTTTACCGAATTCCTGATCAATGCAAGCGTCAGTTTTCCGATTTTGAAACCGAATCGCTTCTCAAACCTGATGGCCCGGAACACGCGTGTAGGATCTTCAACAAAACTCAGGTTATGAAGGACTCGCAGCACCTTTTCCTTTATGTCCTTTTGCCCGCCAAAATAGTCTATCAGAGTCCCGTAATACCTCTTGTTCAGCTTGATAGAAAGGGTATTTATCGAAAAATCACGTCGGTACAGATCCAATTTCAAAGAACTCTTTTCCACGGTGGGGGCTGCTCCAGGAGCATCGTAGTATTCCATTCGAGCCGTGGCCACATCCACCTTGAAACCATCAGGAAATATGAGAACTGCGGTCCCAAATTTCTGGTGACTCCTGAACCGTGCATTGAAGAGTCGGGCAAATTCACGGGCGAACCCGATACCATCCCCTTCAATAACAATGTCAACATCCAGGTTTTCACGTTTCAACAATACATCCCTTACCAAGCCGCCCACGAGGTAGGCATCGTGACCCAGCATGTCCGCCACATGACCGATATTCTTAAGAAGTTTTATAATCCTTCTGGGCAGGCGTTCCTTCAGCATGGCCGCCATATTCTTCTTTCTTATGAAATGAGAGGAATCCCTGGAGTCATAAAGGAATTCAGGGATCAAGGGGTCGCCCACAAGGATATTGAGGAGGTCTGTCCTGGTAATCACCCCGACCACGGTTTCATTTTCAACAACCGGAAGGATTCTGAGCCTGTTCTTGATGATTATTTCCTGTACATCCTTAAGAGACATGTCCGGGTGGATTGTGGAGAATTCAATATTCATATATTCATTCGCTTTTACCCCTTCAAGCCCAAAAAAAACAGCTTTTTCAACTATTTGCCTTGTGATATACCCTTTCAGGGCACCCTCGCCATCAATGATCAAGAGGACATTGATGTTGTATCTGGTCATCAGGTTGGCTGCCTTCTTGACACTCTCCTCCGGAGAGATGTGAATCACCGGAGAAGACATCATGTCTTTGGCCTTCTTGGTGGGATTGATTCGGCTTCTCAATAAGGCCTGGACCGACCTTTCGACCTGGACCAAGGTCTTGTTCCTCACCGTAGCCGACGCTGCTTGTGGATGTCCTCCTCCACCCAGCGCAGCGGCTATCTCTGCCGCGTTAACGTCGTCGATACGGCTTCGGGCAACTACGTAGACCCTGTCTTCCATCTGGGCCAGGGCAAAAACAACATTCAAGTTCTCCATTTCCATCAGTTTGTTTACCAAGACGGCAAAATCCCCGATATATTCGTCCCTGCTGACCTTGGCAATGACTACTTCTACGCCATTGAAGACTCGGGTTGTCGCCGATTGGGTGAGGTCGTTCAGCAGCCACACCTGTTCCGCAGTAAGATCTCTGGTCAACATATCGGCAATGATATTATGGTTTGCACCCTGACTGGCAAGCCATGCAGCTGCATGATAGTCTTCGGCGGTTGTGGAAGAAAAGGTAAAGGACCCGGTATCCTCGTGGATACCTAAACACATAATCGTAGCCTCGTCAGGAGTAACTGGGATTGCTTTCTCTCGGATCAGATTCGTTAGCAGGGCGGTTGTTGATCCAATTTTGCGGATAACGGCCATGTCCCCGGCGATATCCTCCTCGGAATCGGGATGGTGATCATAGATATGGATTTCAACGTCTTTTCTGCCTACAAGTTCAGCAAATCTCCCGATCCGGCTTTTCTGCCGCGTATCCACTATGATCAGCCTTGTGACCCTGTCAAAATTAATCTGTTTTGCTTTTGCAAAATCGAAGAGGTAAGAGGTGGAATGAAGCAGAAAATCCCGGGTGTTCTTTTCCCGAGATCCCGGTAATGCGAGTTTGGCTCCGGGATATAGTTTGCTGGCGGCAACCACCGATGCCAATGCGTCAAAGTCTGCATTGATATGGGTAGTTATGACTTCTTCGTGAAGATCGTCAGGGCGTCTTTTCTCCTTTTTTTTCTCTTTTTTCTTGTCCTCCATGGCCTGAATCACACTATTATCGAGAATGGGAGTACGTATTCAACATGAAGCTCCCGGTCACTGGCAGCGGGGTGCAAGTAATACAAAAAAAGCCGGGCATGATGTCTGCGCCGGCTGAATTTGCAAACTTAACAGTATGGCAAAGAGAAATTCAGATCTGGATTCCTTTTGTGCTGGCTATTACTTTCATACCTACAGACCCTTGGCTCTCTCTTCATTTTCTTGCTTCTTTTTGCAGTCAATGCACAAGGTCGTCACAGGACGGGCCTTTAACCTTTCCTCTGAGATCTCCTCTTCGCATTCCTCGCAGATGCCGTAAGTTCCATGCTCAAGCCTGGAAAGGGCATCCTTGATCTTTGCGATCAGCCTCCTTTCTCTGTCTCGTATCCGAAGCTCAAAATTCCTGTCAGATTCCATGGAGGCCCGGTCTGTGGGATCAGGAAAATTGTGTCTGTTGTCGGTCATACCGCTGACAGTCTTGTTGGCCTCTTTAACGAGCGTATCCAACCGTTGAGTCAGGAGCGCCCTAAAGTAATCCTTCTGTTTGTTGGTCAACATGGCTCTTAACTCCGTTACCAGAGGAAAACCTATAAAATTGCTCTTACTTTTATAATAACTATTCGACGAAGATGTAAAGAAATAAAAGCCCCGTAACTCATGAATTGAATTATGACATCTTATTTTGCCTTCTTTTTCCAGCGGGTTTTTTTCTTCTTTTTCCTGTCCGCCAATGTCAGGCCGTCTGTCTCGGCAAACTCCTCCAGAAGCTCCCTCTGGTGTTGGTCTAGTTTCTCAGGTACCTTGACGATGATCTTTACATAAAGGTTTCCCCTTCTGTTCTGCCTTCTGAGGCTGGGCATGCCTTTTCCTATGATCCTAATAATTTCACCCGGTTGAGTCCCATGGGGGACCTCCAGTTCAATATCTCCCTCGTGTCCAAGGGCCGGAATCATTAATCTGTCCCCTAAGGCAGCTTGTACAAAGGAGATGGGAATTTTGCAGACCAGATCGTCGTCTTCCCTGGAAAAAAACTCGTGCTCTTTCACGTGTATGACTACAAAAAGGTCGCCAGGAGGACCTCCAGACTGCCCTGGCTCTCCCTCGCCGGTCAATCGTAATTGGGACCCCGTGTCAACCCCGGGTGGGATCTTGACATTTATTTTCCTTTCCACCCTGGCCTTGCCTCCACCCCTGCAATCCCAGCATGGATCACTGATAATCTGTCCCTCGCCGTGACACGCAGGGCAGGTCGTACTGATCTGAAAAAAACCCTGGGAACGAATAACCTGGCCGTTGCCCTGACACGTGGCACAGACCTGGGGCTCGGTCCCCGGGCTCAACCCTGAGCCGTTGCACGTCCGGCAATTCTCCAGCCTGTGAAACACGACCTCCTCTTCCTTTCCGTAGAGGGCATCTTCCAGGGTCAATTCAAGATCATACCGTAGACTTTTTCCCTGTTTTGCCCGGACTCTTCCACCTCTGCCGGACCCAAACCCAAAGAAATCCTCGAAGATATCTCCGAAACTAGAAAAAATGTCATCGAAACCGCTGAAACCGGTGAAGCCCCTACCCTCGAGGCCTTCATGGCCGAACCGATCATAGATTTGCCTTTTTTCTCTGTCCCTAAGTACTTCATAGGCCTCTGCTGCCTTTTTAAAGTTCTCTTCAGCGACCTTGTCACCCTGGTTTCTATCAGGGTGATATTTCAAGGCCAGTTTTCTATAGGCCTTCTTGATTTCGTCGTCTCCCGCGTTCCGGGAAACGCCTAGGATATCGTAATAGTCATCTTTCTGCGTCATTACTGCCCTTCAATTGTTGATTTTTGGTCTTCGTTGTCTTGGGCCGGGGACTTTTCATCAACCGGAAGCTCTTCATCCAATGGCTCTTGCGTATCCTTGGCGACCGAGTCTTCCGCTTCAGTCAGATAATCCTCTTCCACATATCCCTCTTCTCCGGGTCTCAGTTGGAAGACCTCTCCGGCAGCAATCTCTCTGAGGGATACTACTATATCACTGTTCTTGCAGACCACTAAAGGTTCCGCCCCTTTTCTCAATTGACGAACCCGTTTGGCTGACAAGTGGATTAAACCGAATCGATTGTCCACCTTTTTCAAACAGTCTTCCACCGTGACGCGCGCCATGATGTCCTCCTATGTTATGGCTTATGTGGGATTGGCATACGTCTGCCTGCCCAGGCAAGCAGACCGGAAAATGTTTTATGATTACGATAACCTTTCTTTATATCATTTTATGTGCTACATGTAAACAACAAACCAGGGTATTGTAGAGCAATGAACACCGGTCCACAGGACCAAGTTCTTTTGTTCTGAAATCAAAATAGTCCGGCATATTAAAGCGTAGACCAGGTATTAATCATTTTGTTCGTGTCTATCCAAAATAAGGCTTTTTTGTTCAACATCAAGGCACACGAAAAAATAACCGGAGGTGGGGTTTTGCTTTTCCAAATATTCTTTCTGAGCACAACGTGGACATCGGATAAGAAGGCCCTTTCAGGATCGGTAATAGTTTAGGGGTCGCTATTCATGCTGGCTAAAGTCCTAAGCAGTGCTGTCATCGGCATTGATGCTTATATAGTTGAAGTTGAAGTGGACATCTCCCGAGGTCTCCCATCCTTTGCAACGGTGGGCTTGCCGGAAGGAGCGGTTCGTGAGAGCAAAGAAAGGGTCAAAGCAGCTATCAAGAACTCGGGGTATCATTTCCCCTCGGACCGGATCACGGTGAACCTGGCCCCGGCAGATATAAAAAAGGAAGGCTCTGCATTTGATCTCCCAATTGCGCTAGGCATTCTTGCGGCCACGGGCTTGCTGTCAAGGCCTTCTTACTCCGACTATCTGTTTTTGGGTGAATTGGCCCTGGACGGTTTTGTAAGACCAGTCAAAGGCGTGCTCCCCATGGCCATAGCCGCTAAAGAACTGGGACTCAAGGGGCTTTTCCTGCCGATGGACAACGCCCCCGAAGCGGGCGTTGTC
>JAXHTA010000077.1:0-11245 GCA_034190285.1 Thermodesulfobacteriota bacterium
CAGGCTTGCAGCTCTAAACGTCCCTGTCCTTTATCTGGGCTTTGCCCGGTGCATTGAGGAGCCGGCCGGGACGGCCTCTGCTGTGAATGCATTCTTGGCAGGGGTCCTGGACGAGCAGGCAATGGCAGAAGCCGTTGTGCCGGGGCTCTACCGCCAGAGAGGCGGCAAGCGCTGAGCAAGACCTGCTAACCGGCCAAGAAGTGAATATTGTCTGTACATAGTTTTATGTGGTTTAGAATGTCGCCTGTTTCCCCCGGATAAATCTCTATGACTTCTTCGCCGTTTTTTATGCCTCGGGAGACTACCTTCCCGGCCCTGTATCCTGAGTCTATGGCCGCGCTTATCCCCTCTCCGTTGAGATACATGAATCCTGCGGCCTCACCGGTCAGGATCACCTTGTCTCTGCCTAGGAACGGGGGCGCCAGTCTCATTACCGCGCCTTCATCCCTGTGCATATCTTTTAAAACCACCTGAAAGTTCTTATTCAAGAACCCCTTAAACGACTCCATGCTGTCTTTAAGGCTTCGCCCCTTGAAACCTCCAACGCACAGCGTCAGGAACTCATCCTTGTTATGGATGCAGGAAAGGCAATCACTGAAATCCTTCTCAAAAAAGACATACCACTTATCCCTTTCCAGGGTACCCCGGTCGGAGAAGCTGAAGTATCCCTGGTAGACTGCAAGTTCCATGGATTCTTTGACCCATTCAGGCGCAAGGACCATCCTCACGCGAGAGGCCCCGCCATCGGCCCCCACAAGATACGAACAATACAAATTCGCCGATTCATTATCCTTTGTGGAGACCTCTACCTTTATTCTTTCGCCTTCAACTGAAAAGTCCCGAAACGCGCAGTTATCCCTGTATTCGGCCCCGCTTTCTTTTAGGAGCCAGTAGTCGAATCTATCCCGCCAGATATTAAAGAAATCCTGGGGAAAGGCCTGCCCGTCCTTGGATAACTCCCACACGTAAGGGAAGAACCCTTTTTCCTTATTCCATTCCAGTATATTGGCTGCCGTAATGACCTTGGGCCGGCAATAGACATCGTCAGAAGGAAGGGATCCAAAGTATTTTTCAAGCAGGACCTGAGTCTGGCCCATAAGGACCCCGGAACATGTCTTATATCTCGGCAGTCCAGCCTTTTCGATGACCAGGACTTCTATCCCTTCGTCTTTTAAGGCCCTTGCGCACGCAGAACCCGCCGGGCCGGCTCCAACAACAATTACCTGGTATTCTTCCATTCTGATCTCCTTTCAAATAACGGGGTTTTAGATTGGAAAGCGAGTCCTCCAAGAAAACGAAATATACCTGAAATTGTCGTAGTGTTCACGACTTCCTTCCTATTGTTAATACGAAGCATAGGATTTTATTGCAAGTATTTTTTGTTACCCTAAACTCATAGAACTTACAGAGGTAAAACATGCGGCGCCGTGAAATCTCAAGTCTTGCGTCGTTAGGGCAGGATACAGCAAGCTCTTCCAGTTGTGATAAGACCTTAAGTATTGAGGGGTTTTTCTTGATCGGGGCTGACGTTGAGCTCAAGAAATCCGCTTGACTTGGATGGTTTTGTGTGCCACCATTAGCGGGTGTGATGAGACAGCGCCAGCTTTTTGACCGGGAAGCCAGATCAAGGCGGAGGATACCTATGGGAACGAAAAACAGCCATATAGCAGATGGAATCATCAAGAGGGTAGGGGAGCGACTGGCTGCCTATTCCGTGTGCGCAGGCGTGGCTATCTCGCTGGCACCACAGTCAGAGGCGGCTATCGTAACCAATTATCCAGGCGGAGGCTCAACCTGGCTCGACGTGAACTCTGGGACTTCCCAGGCGATTGACATTGACGGAGACATGAACGATGATTTCTCATTCTATTATACGTTAAGTGGCGGAACATATTTTATGAAAATGAAGCGCCTCGGTTCGGAGAACTCGTTTGGCGGGACCACTATCGGAATCTATACTTACGTCAACAAACTTTCTGGGACCACGACGACACTGGGCGGATCGAGTATAGGCAATTCAACCGGTATTCTTGCGTTGTGCAATAGCATGGGTACCTGGACAGGCAATGGCCAGTGGAACTGCGTTGGATGTGAATCGGGAATGGAGACTACAGGCTTTATAAATGTCAAATTCAAGATCGGAAGCAACTATCACTACGGATGGATAGACTATGAACAGACTTGGTATACCGGAGGATCCATGGCCGGCAAAATCAGGGGCTGGGCATATGAGAACACACCGGATACACCTTTAGGCGCTGGGGAAAATGCCCCTACGCTGGTAGAAATAGCCTTTGTCCGGGCAACCGGGCTTGGCAATCGCGTGGTGGTTGCGTGGGAGACGACCTCGGAGATCGGCACCGCCGGTTTCCATCTGTGGCGAAGCGAGAAAGAAGGCGGCGGCTACACACGGATTACTGATGCCTTGATCCCTGCTAAAGGCGGCCCTGCCCTGGAGGCCAGATATATCCGGATGGACAGGGACGTGGAAACGGGAAAGACCTACTACTATATTCTGGAGGAGATTGAATACACCGGCTCAAGCAGGCTCAATGACCCGGTTCCGGTTATAGCGGTCAAACGGCCGGCCAGTTCAGTCACCCATTGACTATCACGGCCACTGCAACTTCTCAAGAAGTCCTGGGATACCCTCTTATCCACGGCGTCATTTGGATCTCCGTTCTTTGGGGACATACACAAGAAGGAGGCGAGACAATGGAAAATCAGGGATCAAAGGAAACGAAAGGCGTGAGAATATCCGGGGATACCTCTCTTCCCCGATACGAGCCTCCCAGGATCGTCAGCTACACAAGCGAGGAGATCTTAGAGCAAATCGGGCCGGCCCAGGCTTGCAGCCCGTCACCGTGCGCCACCGCGCCCTGAGATTTGATCGGAAGCCCGTGTTTATCCATGCTACCGGGTATTTCAAGGGTCGGGGCCTGAGGGGGGACGGAATGCCCCGGAAGGCATTTGGGACAATCGGAGCCGTCGTCCTGTTCCTCTCGGCCTGCGGGATGTTTTTTTCAGGGCCGGTGCAGGCAGGCCAAAGGGACATCGAAGTACTCTCTACTGACGACCACAGCCTGATCCTTGAACTGAAACTCCCGCCCTTTGAGATCAAAGACGTCCAGGGACCTGACGGCCCATATCAGAGGATCCGCCTGAAAGGCTGGGCAAAGACGTCCAGGCCGGGCTATCCCGAACTCCCCGTGTGTGGAGTTCTCATCCGGGTGCCCCAATCGGGCAGAGCCAGCCTTCAGATCCTCGACACCGTCCATGAGTCGCTGCCCGGCTGCCGTATATACCCCGTCCCCCGACTCCTCCCCTCCAGTGACGGCAGTCCTGTCACGGAATTTCTCAGACATGATGACTTCTATAATTTTCCGGGCACCTACCCCCGGAAACAGGTAGAGATCGATTCCCCATGCGTCTTCAGGGATACGCTGGTCGCAAGAGTCATGTTTTTCCCCTTTCAGTGGAACCCAGCGACCAAAGAACTCCTCTATTCAACAACGATACGGCTTCTGATCGAATTTGAAGATCCGGTATCCCCGCTTTTTCGTTCCGGGACCGGGTCCTTTTCCCCGGGATCCGGGGCAAGCGATACGAACAGCCTGTTTGAGAGACTAAAACAGGAGACGATCATCAATTACGGCAGACCCAAAGGACCGCATAGCCCTCGTGCCGACTTTCTCGCCCACCACCAGACATCAAGTATCGGCAGTACGGCCATAAGGATCGAGGTCAGGGAAGACGGCGCCTATGGGTTTACCTATGGGGACCTTTTAGAGGAGGGTCTAAGCCCTAAGGCGATCTGGGGCATGAATCCTCTGACGTTTCGGTTATTCAGGGGGCAGGATGAGGTCCCGATCAGGGTCAATGCCCCGTGGGTATGGTGGTTTGTGCCGGGAGACAGCGTTGAGTTTTACGGGTTTGGTCTTGACAATTCCTTTACGGACACCAATGTCTACCGGCTGGATTGGGGAAGCGGGATCGGAAGGCGCATGGAGATGGTCGACGGGACGGTGACGGGGTATGGGAAGGTCTTGGGTTCCTTTTACAGGCCCCTTCATTTCGAAGAAAATTCCGTCATGTGGGAGGCAATGCCCGGTGCCCCGGAAGAAGACTACTGGTTCTGGGAAAAGATCACCGCTCCGGCCACCAGCCGGTATACCATAGCCGTCCCTTCCCCTGCCAAAGATCAAAACGCTGCCGTTGTGCGCCTCTGTTTCCGTGGGCGTTCAACCGCCTCGCCCCACCCGAATCACCATACAAAGATACATCTGAACGGGGCCGGGATCGGTGACGACTACTGGGACGGTGAGACGGAGTATATTCAGGAGATGACAATCTCGCCCGCACTTTTTTCCGATGGGGACAACACCCTGACCGTCGAGGCCGCCGGCGACACCGGGGCCTCTGTGGACGTCATATACCTGAACTGGATCGAGGTGGATTATTGGTCGTATTTCAATGCGGTGGAAGACAGACTGGATTTTACGGTTAACGGCGATGAAAGGCTTCAATTCCGGGTCAACGGGTTCAGCAGGCCGGCGATCAGGGTCTATGACGTCACAGATGTCTTTGCGGTCAAGGAGGTGTTCAACTCCCGGGTCCTGCCCTGGGGATTGACTTATACCGTTGTGTTTGAGGACCATGTGGCCGGGTCAAAGACCTATTCTATGTTGACGGAAAATGAAATTGCCCGTCCTAACGTCGCTGCGTGGATGCCCGCGAACCTCAAAGGTCCTCACAACGGCGCAGACTATGTTGTCATCACGGCAAGGGATTTTTTGCCTTCCGTAAGGCCCTTGTGCCTCCTCCGCCGGGCCGGTGGGCTCAGGGTCAGGGCGGTGAGCATTGAGGACATATATAGCGAATTCAATTACGGCGTCTTTGATCCCGGTGCAATCAAGGACTTTTTGAAGTATGCCTATGAAAACTGGGAGCCGCCGGCCCCGACATATGTCCTTTTTGTCGGAGACGCAAACACGGACTACCGGGACTATTTCGGCACGGGCAAGAAAAACATAGTGCCGGTCCACCTGTCCGTCACCGAGCTTGGCCTGACGCCTGATGACAACTGGTTTGTGTGCGTGCAGGGCGAAGACATCCTGCCTGAAATGATGGTGGGGAGGATCCCAGGGTGCAGCGCCGGGGCCGTGGCCGATCTGGTAGACAAGATCATCGACTTTGAACAAGCCGGGGACTACGGACCGGGGAGCGTTCTGTTCGCGGCGGATGACGGTGATATGGGATTTCAAGAGCTGAATGAGGAACTGGCGGCATTATTACCCCCTGAATTCACCGCTGAAAAAGTGTATCTGGGATTATATGGAGACGTGAATAAAGCGACCGAAGACTTAATCCGGAACATGAACCAAGGGATGATGATCTCCAACTATGTCGGGCATGGGGGTGTAACCAACTGGGCCGGAGAGTATATGTTCAGTTCCAGTGACATCCCTGATCTCGCCAATCAGGACCTCTATACATTCGCCGTGATGATGACCTGCCTGAACGGTTATTTCTCTCAGCCATACTACTATTGTCTTGCAGAGGAGTTGTTGGCGGCTGCGAACGGCGGGGCTATAGCCTGTTTTGCACCAAGCGGTCTGGGCTATTTGTGGGAACATGAAATTCTGGACAACGAGTTGTTTAAGGCGGTATTTGAGGAATGGAATAACGTCTTTGGTTTAATCACAACCCGATCGAAAATCGCTGCCTATGCAGGGGGGGCTTCCGAGGATACGGTGCGGGCATTCACCCTTTTCGGAGACCCCGCCTCCGGACTTAAGACGGTCCCTTGATTCTGTTGGCCGTATCTTCCACAGACGGATGCCACAAATCCAACCCGATGATATCAGACATTGCATTGCCCCTGTCTTCAAAGCCTGGTCGGATAAGAAAAGGGCAATCAATCTAAAGGTTGAGGGTAACAGCATGGAGCCGCTGATCAGGCCCGGAAGCCTTGTTTCTCTGCGATTTGCTGACCCCTCCCTTTTTACCAAGGGCGACATCATTGCCTTTCAGACAGACGAGCACCTGGTTGTCCATAGGCTCGTCAAGAAAAAACAGTTGGACGGCAGACCCTGGATCTGCCAGAAGGGCGACAACTTGTCGGGTTGGGGCTGGGTACCCGAAGATCGGGTGAAGGGAAGGGTGGAGTCGATCAAATATGACGACAGTATGCGTGACTTGACCCGTCGACCCTGGGCCCTGGTAAATCTGACCCTTGGTCTTGCGGGGTGGGGGCTGGTTACGTCTTTTGAGATGCTGCGGCCGCTTGGGTCAAGGTTTTTTCGTAATCGAGAGGCGCGGGCATTGTCCGTTGCCGGTAAGATATTTGTTGATGTGTTTAACAGGATATGCAGGGTTGCCGTTTATCTGGGGCAAAAATGACAAAAGAGATCTTGACTAAGAAACTGGATTCCGACTTGATGCTCTATGATCCCGATCGGGATGAGGTGCACATCCTGAATGCCACTGGCGGGCTTATTTATGAACTATATAAGGATGGTAAAGGCCCGCATAAAATCGAACAGGAGCTAAGAAAACGTTTTCAGCTGGAAAACGAACGGGATATCCTAAAGGATGTTGAGCAATTTCTTGCGGACTTGGAGAACAGGGGACTGGGAGGATGAAAACAGCATCCTGTCAATAATGTCCCAGGGTCCCCATCATCCTTGCGCGATCAACGGCATAACGGAAAAGAACAAGGCTCAAGGGGAGACCGATACCCGCCCACAGCCCGAGTGCCAGGAGATGACCGCCGATCTCGTAAGACGCCGGGTCGCCGATAAGGCTTAGGCGTAGGGCCTCCAGGGAATGGGTCATGGGTACGAAAAAAGCCACCTTCTGCAACCACACGGGGAGGATGCTTAGAGGGTAGTAGACCCCGCCCAGCAGCCAGGAGATCACGTTAAAGCCCCAGTTAAGGGGATCCCCCTTTTTAAAGAGCATTATAAATGAGGCGGAAAATACGCCGAGGCTGGAAAACGCGGCTATGGTCAGGGTCAGGGCCGTCAGGACAAGGGGGAACTGGCACCAATCGAGTTTGACTTTGAACAGCAGGCTCCCTACGGCCAGATAGACGAGTATGCGCAGGGAATTGAGCACGAAACTATAGGCGGTGGAACCAACAAGAAAGGCAGGTAATTCAACAGGGGCAGCCAGGACCGCCTCCAGTGTACCCGAGAGCTGGGATTCCCTCAACCCGGCGGAAAAGCTGTTAAGCGCGACGAAGAGATAGTTTTGTACGGCAATTCCTATCAACACAAACGGGAAATAGCTTCCACCGTAAGGTTTAAGTGGGATCGACACCCCGTTTTCAACAAGACGGGACAGGAAAAAGAACATCAGGACTGCAGGTAAAATGCCCAACAGCTGGAGAAAGAAAGAGAGTCTGTAGCTGGTCTCATTAAGGATGTCACGCCATAGAAAGGCGAGCAGGATAGATAAGTGGCGAATCAGAATGGGCTGGGTATTATTCATGTTTTCAGCTTCTTAAGAAAGACGGGCGGTCAATCGCCAATCGAAAGGCTTTCAAAGACCATTTCGAGATCAGAGGACTGAGACAAACCGCATTGCCCTTTTAACGCCTGCGCCGTACCTATCGCCCTGACGGATCCTTGATGGATAACTGCAATGCGATCTGCCAGGTGTTCCACCTCTTTCAGATTGTGTGAGGCTATCAGGACGGTCTTCCCTTCTTCCTCGGCCTTGTCCCTTATGAGTTTTCTGACCTTTCCTGCGATATCCGGACTGAGGCTCCGGGTTGGCTCATCCAATAACAGGATAGGGGGATCGTGCAGCATGCCGCGGGCAATGCCAAGGGCCTGTTTCATGCCTGAGGAGTATTCTCGAAACCGTACATGCCCCTTTTCTCCAAGACCGACGGCCTCAAGAAGCTCATTGATTCTTGCGGCCCGGTCTTTCCTGTTGAGATTGTGCAGAGATGCGAAGAACCTGAGATTCTGAAAGCCGGTCAGACGCCAGTAAAAACTCCGTTCTTCTGAAAAGACAATCCCTAACCTTTTTTTGACCTGGATAGGATTCACGGTAACATCCCTGCCACAGATCAGGGCCTTTCCAGTCGACGGTAAAACCAGGGTCGCGAGTATCTTCAAAAGCGTCGTTTTCCCGGCGCCATTTGGTCCGACGAGGCCCAAGACGGTGCCTTCACCGACCTCGAAACTGATATCCTCAAGTACAGGTTTTCCGCCGAAGGTCTTGTGGAGGCTTAAACATTCGATGGCTTTCTTTTTTGCAGACATTATCTTGTTAAGATACAAAAAAATCCAAGAAATGACAATTGGCGATGTCGAGTAGCATATCCAAGTTCATCAGACTTAACGAGTGGCCGCTTTCTCCGGAAGAATCTCTACTTATCCTGGCTTCAAAGATCAAGCTGGACGCAGATGATTCAGCACGAATGGAAGTAGTAGTAAACGGAGCTCTCGACTGGTCAGTGGTCATGAGATATGCGGATGCGCTTGGGATGAATCCCTTACTTTATAAACACCTGTCTCAGATGAAAAGCGCATTCCCGGTCCCCGAGGACGTGATGCGTCTGCTCAAGAAGAGGTACCGACGGGAATCAATCAGAAACCTCCGCATCTATGGTCAGCTGAATCAGATCCTCGAGGCCTTGAATCGATCAGGTTCGCCGATCATACTTTTGAAGGGGATTCTTTTGGCAAAATGGGTATATGGAGACATTGGCCTGCGCCCAATGAATGACATTGATATCCTTTGCAGGCAAGAAGATGCTCACACCTTGCGATCTACATTAGTTGGATTGGGCTACACGGAGAAGACGATCTATCAGGGTCCACTCCAACAAAGCATCCTGGCCGAAGAATCCATGCACCTGCCCCCTTTTCATAAACCAGGGTTTTTCATGGTGGAGGTCCATACGAATTTATTCACTGGCACCTGTGATGATTTTAGTGCAATGAAAATGTTGTGGGATAACGCCGTTCCTTTAGAACTATATGGAAAACTGATTCATTGTCTTTCACCCGAATACCAGCTTTTGTACCTTTCCATTCACTTGTATAGACACATTATTCGCGCGCAGCTCAACCTCTTCTGGTTCTGTGATATTCACGAGTTCATAGGAGCCCATAAGAATGAAATAAACTGGGAGGGATTTTGGAGTATGGCCGATTCTCTTGGAGAAGGGTCCAATGTCGAAACACTGTTTGACCTGCTCGCAAGGCACTGGAACACTCAAGTCCCTGAAAAGCTCCTGTTTTCCAGAGGCGGGGACATTGGCAAGTTGAATCTGAGGGCCATCATCAGGGGGGGGTGTGATAAGAACACGCCAAGGGTGGGTTTCCTGGCGGATTACGTGCGTAAGCTGAAGGGTGTGAGAAAGATAGAAGGATGGAAAAACAGGTCCCGTTATCTGATGAGATATTTCTGGCCGGAACGAGGCTACCTAATGGACCGGTACCATATCACGAATACATATGCAGTTCCCCTGTACTATGCCTTGCATCCCTGCATACTGTTTAACAGGGCCATTGTGAGTCTGTTGTACAATGTAGTTTCCATTTTCAGGAACAAGTAGTATTGAGGTAAAGAACGGATATAAGAATTTGGCCTTCTGCAAATAAGGCTCTTTGACACGTGGGGGTCCGTAACCAGTTCACATTTGTTTCAAAGGGCCAAAGCGTTACGAATGCACCTTACCGTCGAGGTCAAGGCTGTCGATGATACTGGGCGGAAGAAGATGTTTGAACATCCGACCGCCCCGATCAAGAAAAGAAAAGGTGTGATCAGAGTCCGGCAGTATGGGATTTTGGCTGGAGGCCCTTATCCCCGAACAGGCTGAATTTAAGCCACTTGAATCCGAACTTCATCAGGGCCACATCATCTCCTTCTATCTCTTTTTTGAGATCCGCGGCCACATCGAAGAGATCAAAGAATCTGCTCTTAAAGAGAAACTTCCTGAAATTGTCCAGGTTGTAGGAGGCCATGAAAAACATCTGATATTTCTTGATAGGGTCGATTGACGTCCCGATGTCCTTTGAAGAGGTAACGATCTCAAGCCATTGATCATTCATTGCGCTATATCCATTGACGTCTTCATGGTCAAGCCAGTCATCCAAGGCCCAGGACTTTTTCTCCTGAAGACCGAGACAGTGTGATTCCGCCACGACAAAAAACTTCTCCCTGGCATTTTTTTGGCCGTTAACCATGGTAGATGCCCTCCCCAACGGATAAAGACGGCAGGCGGACGGGCGATCCTCATATATGGCGCATCCCTGCTCAGTTACAAAAGGACATGCCTCTTCTTCGTCCGTCTTCATTTTGAGCCTTACCGTGGGAAACCGGTTGTTATTCTCGACCACGGTCTCCGTGTAATCGTCCAGGAAGTCATCAGAGGATAGACCCAACCGGTTCTTGATCCTGAGAATGTCGTAAGGTGTCAGGATAAGATTGAGTTTGGCGCAGCATACGGTAAAGCATGGAATGCCCTTATGACAACTGAAATGGAATGTCTTTTCCTTAAGAGGTTTGAATATGTCTTCCACTAAAGACCCTCATAGTGTCAAAATGCTCTGTAACCTTTGGCCTTCTGGTCCCTCAACCTTGTAAAAGGTTCCCGGTTTCAGAGATGAACAGTGTTTCGCAAGGTCAATAAAATCAAAGAATTCAAGGCGTATCTTGTTTGACCTGAAATGTCTTTTGACCAAGAATGCCAAACTTGACCCAGTCAAATGCAAATTTAAGGAGCTCCACATCACTTATTTTTATCCTTTCGACAGTCGCCTGATCGACATCAAATTTATCCAAAAATGTACTCTTGAATACAAACTCTTTGAATTTATCAATATTATACAATGCCATGAAGGTCATTTGGTAGATTTTAGGGTTATCAATATCCAGTTCAAGGGCCATAAGTGGAGAAGTGATCTGTGAAAAGAGGGTGTTCATTTCATCGTAGATAGAGACCCCCTGTTCGACCAACCATTCGGAAATTGGTAACTCGTCGGGTTGTTTCAGCCCCAGGCACCGCGATGGGTCAGTTATAAGGCGGAAAGTGCCATCATCATTCATATCCAGGGGGAACATTCGGCAAGGCCACGGTCGATCCACGTATACGCTACACCCTTCTTTACTCACAAAAGGACACCGCTTGTCGTCTTCTTTGCCCAGACGAAAAAGATGATGGAACGTCTTACTCAGCGGGGGAATCTAGATATGTCGTCCTTTTCGGTTAACTCGGTGTCCC
>JAXHTA010000078.1:0-11237 GCA_034190285.1 Thermodesulfobacteriota bacterium
GTATTCTTGAAGTCCATTCGAAAGCATCTCATCATGCATTTCAAAATAGCTACCCCAATTAACAAATACAAATGGTAACTCGTCTACTGTTGCCAAGGGCAAGGTGTCTCGCTCATAAGCTGTGGCACTGGGCGCAAAAGAGACTGTATTATCCCTTACAGCCTCGTAGTGATTGAAACCCTTTATCAAGACTTGTCCAGGGTGTAGATCAAATTTGACCTCTCCTTTTGAAAGTTCTTCCACTCTTCGTGGCCACCAAAGGTAAAAATTATCATTATGCCATGATCCGGGTGATTCCCAACTTGGGTATTTGAAATGATACTTGGCTTTGGAGCTGGCCCCTGCACTGTCCACACACAAAAAACTTATTGCCAGTAATAGAGCAATACCCATTAACAATACTCGTCTCATTTCTTCGCCTCCATTTGTGTTTCTGCTCATTTTCCTTTTCCTAAAGCACCATTAATAATTACATCAGAATCAAACCAAAACGGATGTCCGTTTCCAATTTGCGTGATTAAAGAAGTTTTCTCCAAACGTTCATCATCCCGTGGAGTTCATCTTCCTACAAAACGCGGTGATCTCTTTTCTACGAACGCGTTAGCGCCTTCTAAGAAATCGCGGGTACGCGCGACCTCCCTTGAAAACCTGTGACAACTCACCCAGAAATGATGCAGGTTATCTCCTAGTATCTTTGATGAGGTCTCCTTTATAATTCGCAGCGCAACCGGTGAAGATTGAATCACCTGCTCAGCTGTTATTGTTGACGTTTTCATGAGATCCTCATGGGGAACCACCCTGTTAACGAGCCCAATATCAAATGCCCGACGGGCCGAAACAGGTTTTCCCGTCAGGCTCAGCTCGTTTGTGGCCTTAAGCCCGAGAAGGGCGGGGCCGAATGCTGAGAAAATAGCGGGAAAGGCCCCGATACGGCCTTCAGGCAAAGCAAACGTCGCTTTTTCGGAGGCTATGCCCAAATCACTTAATAGCACCAGTTCACATCCGCCTCCGTATGCAAAGCCGTTCACAACGGAAATCATCGGCTTTGTGAGATGGGCAATGGTGTCTACCAAGCCGTAGATGCAGTTTATAAAAAGGTCATCAGCGTCCGATGGATTTTTCAATCTGGTAAGTACGGAGATGTCATCGCCGGCGCAAAATGCTCGGCCGTTCCCGGTAATCATATGAACAAGGACTTCCGAGTTTTGATCACCCACCTCAAGGGCCTTCCGGATTTCTCTCCAAAAAACTTGGGTCAAGGAATTCAATTTCTCCGGGCGATTGAGAGTGATCAGGGCTATCCGGTCTCTCACTTCATATGAGAGGCAGCTATATTGCATATTGACTCCTTCCGATTCCCATTATTCAAGCAATCCCTTCCATTTTGCGGAGGACTCTTCGCATTACTTTTCCCGTAGTAGTTTTGGGAAGCTCGGTCACAAACTGAATCGCACGTGGGTATTCGTGCTTCGCAAGTCTTTCTTTGACGAAAACCTGCAGTTCTTTCTTCAGATCATCGCTTGGTTCACAGTCCGCTCTGAGAATTACAAAGGCCTTTGGAATTTGGCCCCTGGTTTCATCAGGCACACCTATTACAGCCGCCTCCACAACTGCTTCATGCTTTATGAGTGTGTCTTCTACCTCGGATGGTCCAATTCGGTATCCGGATGATATTATGATGTCGTCCTTACGGCTGATAAACGTAAAATATCCCTCTTTATCCTTGGTTCCCAGGTCCCCGGTGAGCATCCAGTTGCCTTTAAACTTGGCCTTTGTCTCTTCAGGGTTTCTCCAGTATTCTTTAAGGACAACCGGGTTGCCGTCAAATGCGCCTATGGCTATTTCTCCTTGCTCGCCTGGTGGAAGGATATTCCCATCATCATCCAATATCTCAACCTTCAGTCCCGGAACCGCCCTTCCGATATTGTACTTATATTCGAAATACTCCTGACAGTTCATAGTCAGCAGGGTGGCTTCGGTCTGCCCGTATGCCTCATGGACGACGGTCCGGGAGCCGAAGGTCTTTGTCACCCACTCGGGGAGGGCCTTGCCGAATGCCTCGGCCCCGCTCATCAAGACCCTTGGGGTTTTAAGATCAAACCTCTCCGAAGGATTTTCCACCTGTCGCATCATCCTCAGCCCGGTGGGAGGGATATAAAGAATCGTGAGCCCATAATCCTCTATGAGTTTAAAGGCCTTCTCAGGATCGAATTTCCCTCCTCCCGCGTACGTCAAAATCGGCTTCCCATAAAAAAGCCCTGGAAAGGCAAGATCAAAAAGAGGTCCTCCCCACGCAAAGTCAGCGGGGTTCCAAAAAACGTCTTCCGGCCTTATCTCGGCGTTGCACAGGGCGGCAAAATGACCCGGCCCCCGGAATATCCAGGAATGCCTGTGGATCACTCCCTTGGGATCACCTGTGGTACCCCCTGTATATATCAAAACCATGTTATCGTCCGGGCTGAGTTCGACAATGTCGAGATATCGTGACATCCCTTCCATAGCATCCATGAATTGAATCTCATCTTCCTCCAGATCCACATCCCCTATCACCAGGATTTTTTTCAGGTTCCTAAGATCCTTTTTGATCCTCCTCAACGAATCAAGGACGGAAGCCTCGACAATAGCGATTTTGGCATCACTGTGCTCAAGCCTGTATTTCAATCCATCGGGACCAAAGAGCACCGTAAGAGGCATGGATACGGCCCCCAGCTTCCAGGAACCCACATGAGAGATGATTGCTTCAGGCCTCTGGGAAAGGCAGACTGCGATACGGTCACCTTGTTCGACGCCTTGGGTCCTTAGGTAATTGGCCAGTCTGTTTGTTGTGTTCATAAGTTCCCAAAAAGTGATCTTTCCCTTGCTCCCCGTTCCATCTTCGTGAAAAACAGCAACCCTGCTCTTGTCCTCGGCATGGGCATCACAAACATAGAATGCGGCGTTCATCTTCTCGGGAATTTCCCACTTGAAGTTTGAACAGAGCTCTTCCCAGCTTTCCCATTTTCTGTCATAGAAATAATAACAACTGTCTTTTTCTAGCTTTTCCATCTGTTCTCCCTATCTAGGAGGTTGATTTGAGACCTGTAGTTTTTCTCCATAACTTATTGTTATTTAACAGAAATTGTTTCACAAATTCTTTCCGGAACTCGTCCTTCACTGATCAACAGGAGGAGCACACTCCAAGTCCATCCCTCCGATCTATCCAGAAGCATCTCAGTTTAAAATCGGATCAACTCTCCGCGTCCTCTTTGAGTTCTTCTTCATATTCTTTAAAAAACATGTCTCTCTCTTTCCAATCGTTGCCGAATCGTTTACTAAAATAGTCGCTCAGCCAGTCAAAGAGTTTGTCCCAGATCGGTCTGTTTCCACCCAAGACGACCTCCTCAAGAAAATGGGGAAGTTCAGTCATCCTTTCTTTGGGCAGGAAAAAGACTGCTCCCAATTTCATAGATTTCTTTAATGACTCGGGAGAAAGAGCATGTGCCGTAAGCATAACAGTGGGGAAGCCCCTGTAAACAGACTGTTTGAGAAGATCAAACCCGCTCACTCCCATAATATCCAGGATTACGATGTCATAGGTGTAATTGGCGAGGTATTGAACGGCCGTACCATAATCACCAGCCTTGTGAACAAGACACATGTCCAGTTCCTCGGCCACGGTTTCCAAAACATCCGGCTCATCATCTACAACCAGAACGATCTTCTCCATTAAAGGGCTGTCATGACGCACTACTCTTGTTACAGGATCTTTCATAGTTTCTCCTTATGCCTATCCTTAAAGCCCTGTTGGGAGGTTATTCTTTCTCCCGGCTATATTTTTCTTGTTGTCTTCCCTGGTTGGTCTAGTGGATTGCCGCATACATTATCTTCTCTTCTGTGGCATCTTCGGGGCTGAGTTCCTCTACTATCCTACCCCCACGGGCCACCAGGACCCTGTCGCACAGGCTCAGTATTTCAGGAAGGTACGAGGATATGACGATAACGGCTATATTTTGGTCTGCCAGGGAACGAATGAAGCTATGTATCTCCTCGATGGCGGAGACATCCACCCCATGTGTCGGCTCATCAAAAATCACCACCTTTGGCTTTTGAACAAGAGATTTTGCAACCACCACCTTCTGTTGATTGCCTCCGGAGAGCTCGATGAGTTTTGCCTTTCGGTCAAGGGCCCTGATCTTCAAAAGGTCAATCCAGGTATTGCCGGTTTTCTCCCGCTCTCTGTTTGAGATCGCTAAACGCCCACCCATCTTGGTTGCCAGCCATCCCAAATAGATGTTGTCATAGATATTCATGGTCTCGAAAAAGCCGTTTAGTTTTCTATCTTCCGTAATGTAGACGATACCGTCATCAATCGCCTGCTTTGGAACACGATAGCGGATCGGCCGATCCTCCAAATAGATCATGCCGCCTCTGACGAGATTACGTTTCCATGCCCCCACAATGATCTTTGCGATTTCCGTACGTCCGGAGCCTACTAAACCGGCAATCCCCACAATTTCACCGCTGTACGCGCTGAAGGACATATTCCTGACCACGGGCCGCTTAATGACGTTTTCCACTCTCAATATCTTCTTTTTCTTCTTCCATCCGCGTTCCGATTCGACCCCTCTGCCCTTGGCATAATGCGTTTTGCCGATCTCACGGCCGACCATGTTCTTGACAATACTCTCACGAGTCATCGATTTTGTTTTTTGGGTGATCACATGCTTTCCATCACGCAGGACAGTAATTCTATCGCTCAGTTCGAGCGATTCCTCCAGGGCATGAGAAATATATATCACCGAGATTTTTCTGCGTGCCAGGGACTTGATCACCGAAAAAAAGTACAGCTTTTCCTCCGGAGTCATCGTAGCCGTTGGTTCGTCAAATATAATGAGTTTCGGTTTATGGAAGATAGCGCGGGCAATTTCAACCATTCGTTTTTGGGCCTCCCCAAGTCTCGCCACTTTCACGGTCGTATCCACGTCAAATTTTATGGACTGGAGAATTTGCTGTGCCTCGATGAAAACACTTCTCAGGCGCATGAGGAATTTTTCCTTTCCCAAAAATATGTTTTGGGCAACAGTCATCTCCTCCACGAGACCCGGTTCCTGATATACCATCGCGATACCCGCCTCCAGGGCGTCGTGCGGCGATCTGAATGATTGCTCCTCTCCATTTAGGATGATCCGGCCCGATGTCAGTTCGATTGCCCCGGCCAAGGCCTTGACGAGGGTGGACTTGCCAGCCCCATTTTCGCCGGCCAAAGCGTGAATCTCGCCCTCATAGAGATCAAATCCCACATCCTTAATCGCATGAACCCCTTCATAAACCTTGTTCGCCTTGATCACTTTGAGGATCGCCCCCCCGCTGCGGATACTGCTCATTTAAGCGCCTCCTGATCTGCCTTCAAGTATGAGACTGTTCCCTTTGGACGCCGCATAAAGCGCCCCGCCTCTTTCACGAACACCCGTTATACCATGCCGCTTTCCATTGACCCGGCAATGGAAACTCCCTCTGATCTCATAGTCTTCATCCAGTCGTGCTATCAGACCGTATGATCTGGGTGGGGCCCACGGCTTCATGACCCCCAAGGTCTTTGCGTGCCCCGCCTGCAAGGGCTCCAAGAAATCCTCCCCCGAGGATAATGCAGGCCTGATCCAGTAGGCCGGATCTATGCTCCGCATCATCTCCTCTCGGTATTTGTCCTCGGTCAGGACAAACTCCACCAGATGGGTTCGCATGGCAAAAAGGGTCATCCAATAGCCTCCCGATGCCGGCACAATGCGGCCTGGATAACCGGGCAGGTTGGAGATAAGGACATCGCGCGTTTCAGGTCGAATGTCACTAAGAGGGTACCGGGAAAGCGTATGGCTCCAGCTCTCCGTAAGCAGGAGGGAACTGCCGTCGTGTGAGATTGCAACGCCATTAGGAAAACTTAATCCGCCCAAAAGGGTTTCGGTTTTTGAGGTCTCCGGGTCATAACGAAGAAGACGACCAGTTGTTCTTTTTTCCATCAGATCGAAATACCACTCCCGAGGCCCGTGATAAGATGTGCCGTCGGCAATGTAGACCCTTCCGTCCGGAGCGGCTACGGCCGTGTTGGCACAACGGATCGCTCCGTCTCCTGCAATGTCCAATCGCTCCTCTACTCCTTGCTTGCCTACCAGTGCCAACCCTTTTCCATCCAAGCAGACCATAAGTCTGCCATCCGGATGGAAGTTGAGACCGCCTGGAGGGTCCTCAAATTGGGCAATTACGGCCTCCTCTTCAAGGCTCGCACCATGGAGTCTGATAATACAATTCCCCGTAGATACATAGAGTCTTCCATCACTGTCCACTTCGAGATCATCCGGACGGTTGATGGAATCCCTTACTACCCTGAACTGATCTATTTTATTATTTGGAAGAAGCACACCGTCCATCGGGGGAATGGCGTATTGATCGTTCCTATGAAAGAGGCTCTGTTTGAGTCTTGACCACATGTTATTCACCCTACCCACGAAATCGAAGCCGACACTACCCGATCGTGAAAAGCATCATCACTTTTTGCCCCAGTACGAGTCAGGCCCTGTCCACTCGGGATCAGCCCCTTGTATCTTGATTCGACCGATCCTGTTGTTATGAAGTCCTCCAAGGTATAAATATCCCATGTGTTCTCTCATGGATGTGACATGGGCATAATTGCCGAGAGGATCCCAGTAAGATTCGAGTACATCTCCCTGTTCATTAAACTTGATTACGCATCCCCAGTTTACATTTGGATAGAGCCATTCATCGGGTGGAACGAACTTAACCATCCTGAGCCGAAAAGAGGGCATACGCATGGCAAGGTCATAGACCGGTGTTCTAAGTCCGACGCTCGCCAGCCAATAATTCCCGTCGGACGCCCGGTTGATGTTGTCGATATAGATGGGAAGGCCGCTTATAACCGTTTCGATTCTCCCCTTTTTGGGGCCTTCAAGCCAGTAACGCAGAACGTCGCATTTCCATGTCAATCCGATCAGGATCGACCGACCGTCGTGGGCGAGACAAACACCGTTGGGGAAGATGAGATTTCGGACTATGGTTTTGGTCCTGTCCGTAGCGGGGTCATAGCAGATCAGACGACCGTTTGGCCGGCATTCTTGGCCATCCACAGGCCATTCCTCCATCTTGTACCTGATGGTGGCCTCGCTGAAATAGACCTTTCCGTCAGGAGCGATGTCACAGTCGTCGGCAAGGCGTATTCGCGAATCGTCCTTGAGCCTTGTCCAGGTTCGGTTTGTCTCGTCAGTCATTTTGTAGACTTCACCATCAGGTCGGACGCCATAGAGCCCCATGCCACCCACACAAACCACCAAGTTTTCATCTCTGTCAAAGGCCATGCCGAGGGGACGTCCCCCGATATTGGCGAATATATCTCTCTTGCTGAAATCATCCCCCGAAAATCGGACGATCCATCCCTGTCGCACCGAGCCGTACAACCGACCCTGACGATCAAGGATAACGTCTTCGGGGCCGTCAATTTGGTCCAGACCGATGGTCTCGGCGTCCTTTAAACGATCATTGAACTCGAAAACCGTGCCGCTGCCGGGCCGGGGGTCCAATGCCTTTGGAAGAGATAGGTAAGTTGGAACCACATAGATCTTCTCTATAGAGGCATATAGGTGCTTCAACCACTTAACATCGATACCTATTGCGAAAAGGAGAATAAGTCCCTGTATAAGTGAGTTCAAGGCGCTGTCTATCCCCAACCTGAGCAAGGCGTTGGTGATGACCATAACGATGACGATTCCCATAAGGGCTCGGCCAGGCGTTCCCTTGCCACCCAGAATACTCACACCTCCCAGCACCACTGCCATCAGAGCGAGTATTTCCAGGCCCATTCCTGTCTCCGAGGCGGCGCTGTCCAATCGTGCGGCGTAAAACACGGCCCCGAGCGCCGTCAAGATGCCTGAAATCACATAGACGAAAAAGATGGTTCGCTCCACCTTTATTCCCACATGGCGCGCCGAACGACGACCCCCGCCAACCGCATACACTCGCCATCCAGGCCGAGATCTCGTCAACAGAACATGCCCGATGAAGGCCACTACAAGCAATATGACGACATTACTGGGGATGCCTAGGAATGATCCGTCTCCCATATAATCCCACACAGTGCTCTCATAAAAGGTGGTCTTTGCGCTCAGGGCGATCTTAGGGGCGAATTCCAGGTTCAAAAGTTTGACGATTGCCCGGAAGGCTATCATGGTTACCAAAGTGGTCAAGAAGGCCCTTGTCTTCAAGAACCCTATCAGGAATCCGTTCAAAGCGCCCATGAGCGCCCCGACGGCTAGGGCGGCCGGGACAACCGCCAATGCCGGCCATCCATATATGTGGGTCAGCATCAGGGAGAGGAAGTTAATGATGGCGAACATTCCCCCCACGCTCAGGTCTATTCCTCCCGAGATCAAGGTAACGGCCATTGCCAGGGCCACAAAGCCGGGCTCTGCAAATTCCCTTGCAGTCATTGCCAGGACATCTGGAGAGAAGTAGTTCTCGACCTGGCTTCCGAAAACCAGGATGACGCAGACCATTATCCCGAACGGAATAATCCCATCCATCCATCGCTTTTCGAGAAGCTCGGCCAAGAACTTCTTGAATGACCATCTGTACCTTAATTGAAGCAGACCGTCGTTAAGCTGGCTCATAATATTTCACCCTTATCTGAATCACTCCGAAATGGGGAGAAAAGGATAATCAATTTTCAAGGCTTCCATCATTTCCTCTGGGAAAGGATATGGGAAGCAGGAGTAGGATGAGTTTTTCTTTGTGATCTCGAATACAGGGGAAAACAGGGCGATTTTTGCCTGGCCAGGTTCAAGTCCGGACTGGAGCAGCAGTTTGGCCGCGGCCATGATATCATGTCCCTGAAGCAACGATTGATAGTTGAAATAGACGTCTATGAGACCAGCCTCGATAGCATCGCATATCTGGACCGAGCCTCCTCCCGAAGTCACAACAAGGACCTGATCCGTCATCTCTGCTTCCTTAATGGCCTGGGCAGCTCCAAGGTGGCTGATGCCCCAGATACCTATGGTGGCGCAGAGATCAGGATGTTGCTTCAGAATGGTCGCCATATTGTCGTGTTCTATGTTGGAATCCCAGTTTCCCGCCTGGCTGGACACCACTTTTATCTCCGGGTGATTTTTCAGGACAGACATGATAGCCTCTACCTGCTCGATGTTGGCGGCAGAGGTTAGTTCTCCCTGCATGATGGCAACCTTTCCTGACTTGCCGGTTCCCTTTCCGCAGTGCTTTAACACACGTTCCGCCTGTCGCAAACCAATGGAATACCAGTCAGCTCCTACAAACACATCAGTCTTATAGTTGGAGACCATGTTGATCTGGATGACGAAAATCCCTTTCTTTTCCGCCTTTCGCAGGAGTTTCGCCAGGAGCTGCATATTCATATTATGCGCCACAAGAACATCCACGCCTTCTGCGATGAAGGCCGATATCGCCTGAGCCGAGGCTTGGGCGTTCCAGTTGGGGTCTTTGACCTTATATATCATTCCGCATTCCTTGGCTTCCTTTCGCATGTTATAGTCCCACGAACCCATGAGGGGGCTGCCAAGTGCGAGGGGAACAAAGCCGATTGTTTTACCTCGCAAACTCTTGTCATAATGCTTATGAAGCTCAGCAGAACTACCTGATATGCCGGCAATTTCGGCTGCTACAGCCACGTTTGAGATGAAAAGCGATAAACCGAGAACACAAATGATCCGCGCACCCCAAACCATAACTCTCTTTTTCTTAGGTTGATCCACTATTCTTCCCTCCTTTTAGGTTTATGGTTAACATTTATTGAATCCAATCCCACCTCCAAAGACCCAAAAAAGCTGCCGTGGTCATGACAGTGAACCGGCTAGATGTCTCCCTGCCTGGCGGTCTCCTCATCACGAGGATGAAGGAAGGTATCCAGCAGAATGGCCCCCAAGAGCACAATACTTTTCACAAGGTTTTGTTGAGCAATACCCAGATTCATAATCACCATACCGTTCAGCAAAGTGCCGATAAGCGCCGTACCTGCAAGCACGCTCAACACACTGCCGCGACCACCGACAAGACTGATCCCGCCTAAGACAACAACAAGAACGACATCGAATATAAGGGTTGAGTCTACGATCCTCACATTGAGACTTGCGGTGGAGGATGCCATGACGATGGCGGCAATATACCCAATGGCCGCGCATAGTGTGTATTGGAGCACCTTCATCGGTCTAACACCAATCCCTGTTATCCTGGCCGCGTCTTCATTGTCCCCTTGGGCATAGATAAAACGGCCGTAGGAGATTCGAGACAGAAAAAGGTGAACAAAAAGGGCGATCAATCCAAAACAGATAACCGGCATGGGGATACCCCCTATCTTCCCCTGTCCCAGGAATAAGAAGTCCTTACACGTGTCGGGGACATAATGGTTATTGAGGAGTTCGAGCAGGAAATGACGGACAAAACCATAAACACAAATGCCGGAAGCAAGCGTGGCAAAAAGAGGCGGGATTTCAATAAAAGCGATCAGATAGCCGTTAATCACCCCTACTAACAAAACAAGTGCCAATCCAAGAAGAATTGCGCTTGTAATGCCCATACCGTCATGCATGAGTTTTAGAACCCATGCGGCGGAGACAGCGCCCGTGGTAACCTGTGACAGGTCTATGCCACGACCTATCACCACGATCCCCATCCCGATGCTGAAGATCCCCAAGACCGACATATTGCGAAGCAACACCATCAAGTTACCGACAGTCGCAAAACCGTTTATGAAAATACTGAATATCGCTACAAAGACGAATGTAACCAGGACAATGATCTGCTCCTGAGTGAGACTCTTTAAGGCCGCCTTCACAACACTTCCAGGCCCTGCTTTTGAGTTTAATAACTCACCTGAGGACATATTCATAATATTCATACCTCCTCGAACGAGGATTTTCTTTGCAGACAGGAACTTTTATGATGATCTTATTCCATCCCACCGGTCACTTTTAGCACCTGGCCGGTAAGATATTTCGATTTGTCTGAGATTAGAAAGTTGACGGCTTCAAGCACATCTGATATCTCCCCAATAAAACCCATCGGAATATTGTTGACCACTTCGGACGATTTTTCCGTTTGAACCTTCAAAGGCCTGACCCCGCCGATATAGCCGGGAACAATACAATTTACGGTAGTGGATACATCCGCCAACAACCCTGCCATGCTTTTGGTAAACTCTATGATCGCCGCTTTAGCCATCT
>JAXHTA010000079.1:0-11031 GCA_034190285.1 Thermodesulfobacteriota bacterium
CAAAAACAGCGACTTGCGGTGAATCAGTGAAGATTGATCGTGCGACCTCAATCCCCGTCAAATTGGGGGGATTGTGCAAAGGGGCCAATGGGACGTTCTCCCTGATTGCCGCGATCACCGTCTCGTCAACAATCGTTGGAGACTTGAACGTTTCTCCTCCATGGACAACACGATGCCCCACCGCAGCGATTTCAGACTTGTCCCGGACTAGACCGTGACCCGGATCGACCAGTAAATCCACGATTTGGCTCAACCCCTCACGATGGTCTGTGATCCCGCCTTCCCCCGCTATTTTAACATGGTCAACATTTTCGGGGAATACTCTGTGGATTAGGGAGCTGTTGGCTTCACCAATTTTTTCGGCAATACCGGAGGCCAGGACTCTCTCATCATTCATGTCAAACAACTGGTACTTGATTGAGGAGCTTCCCGTATTGATTACTAATATCTTCAAGCCAACCCCTTTTCCGCCTGAGCCTGGATTGCGGTAATAGCAACGGTATTTACTATGTCAGGAATTGTACATCCCCGGCTTAAGTCATTCACCGGTTTATTGAGGCCCTGAAGGACAGGGCCTATGGCAACAGCACCTGCCGACCTCTGGACGGCCTTGTATGTATTATTTCCAGTGTTCAGGTCCGGGAAAACAAAGACAGTGGCCCTGCCTGCAACATCGCTTTTCGGCATCTTGATTCTTGCTACTTCAGGATCAACAGCGGCATCATACTGGATGGGACCTTCCAGATTCAGATCCAATCCTGATTGTCTGGCCATTTCCCTCGCAATTGCTGTCGCCTCGCGTACTTTTTCAACATCTTCTCCCTTGCCTGACTCTCCGGTAGAGTAAGACAGCATTGCCACCTTGGGTTCAATCCCAAAGATCATTGCAGTCCGGGCCGAGCTGATTGCGATTTCGGCCAGTTTTCTTGCGTCCGGATCAGGGTTCACCGCACAATCTCCATAGACAAGGACTCTGTCCTGCAGGCACATAAAAAAGACACTGGAAACGATGGAGAAGCCAGGTCTTGTCTTTATTATTTCAAAGGCGGGGCGGATAGTGGCCTGGGTGGTATGAACCGCGCCAGACACCATCCCGTCTGCATGCCCTTTGTGGATCATCATGGTTCCGAAAAAACTGACATCGCTCATAGCATCCTGGGCGATTTCGACTGTAATGCCCTTGTGTTTTCTCAAATCATAATAGGTCTTCAGATAATCATCAAAAAAAGGGCTTTTTTGCGGCTCAGTGATATTAAGACCCTCCATGTGAAGACCAAGCTGGCTAATTCTCTTATTGATTTCCTCTTCTTTTCCCAGTAGGGTCAGCTGTGCTACCTGCCGGTGAAGTAACGTTTCTGCAGCTCGCAAGACTCTTTCTTCTTCACCCTCAGGCAGGACAATATGTTGCTTGTGGGCTCTGGCCTTTTGAAGCAATCCGTACTCGAACATCTTGGGGGTGACAACGGAGGTTCGAGTCTGGATGATTCTATTCCCCAATTCCTCTACATTAATGTTTTTTTCAAAGACTTCGAGGGTCCGGGTTATCTTTCTGTTGTCTTCAGGAGATATTACTGCGTGTATACTGTCAACGATGATGGCCGCCGGAAATGTGTTTTCTCGTACGCTGATAATGGGCACCATACTGGCAAAGCCCTCAATCAATTTGCAGACAGATTCTTCCGGTTGCAAACCTCCGGTCAACATGATTCCCGAGATGGTTGGCATTGACATGGACGAAACAGCAGAAAGACAGGCCACGATAACATCCGACCTGTCGCCTGGAGTAATAATCAGTGTGCCATGCTCGATTCTTCCCAACAAATTCCTCAACTGCATTGCCGCTACGGTAAAACTGTAAACATGCCGGTTCAGTTGTTCTTTACCATACAAGACCTCGGCGTTCATATAGGCTGCGATTTCTCGTACGGTCGGGTTTCCCAACTCTTTTTCATCGGGTATCGTATAGACTAATTGACCGGATGTCAGGCCTTTTCTTTTCAATCTGTTGGTAATTTCTTCTTCGTTCTTCGGGTCTATTCGATTCACAACCGTGGCAACGACATTGCATCCTTTATCATTAAAACCCTCATTATAGACGTTGATGGATCGGACAACTTCATCCACGTCTTTATTATTTGCGTTTGCAACCAACAGAACGGGACATCCCAGATTTCTACTGATTTCTACATTGATGTCAAATTCAAAGGACGCTGTTGACCCTTCAAATTCAACGCCTTCACACAAGACAAAATCGTGGTTTTTCGCCATTTCATTGTATTTGTAAAGGATTCCATCAAGTAATTCTTCATGTTTACCTAAACCTATCAGGTTGTTTGCCTCCGTTATGGTGTAGGCATACATATCCTCGTAGGGAATTTCTAGTTTGAAGTGGGAGGCAAACAGATTTATATCATTGTCTCTGGTCGGTCCGTTGTGAGTGATGTTTATAAGAGGACGAAAAAAACCTACCCTGTTGACGTTTCTCATTAACAGTTCCATTATTCCAAGAGAAATGGCCGATTTTCCACTTCTCGCCTCAGTGGCCGTAATGAATAGGTTATTAGTCATGGTATCCTTTCGGGTCTTTCGCCAGCGGCGATGGGTTAGGTTACGTATTACTGTGATTTATCAAGGTTGCGCAGGTATTCCCGATAATACTTCAACACCCTGTTCCTGAAAGACACGGTTTCGGCATATGGGGGAATGCCATTATACTGTTTGACTCGATGAGGCCCGGCATTATAGGAGGCCAGGGCCAGGCTCATGTCCCCTTTCTGAATCTTCATCATCCTGGCAAAATACTTGTGCCCATATTCGATAGCCTTGGCCGGGTCCAGACGGTCATCCCGGCCTTTCGTCAGCAGGTCCTGCTTATATTGGGCATATAGTTTTCTTCTGCTTTCGGCACAACGAATAGACTCCTGCGTCAATTCTCTGGCGCGTTTGGCATATTCCAACCTGTTCTGTTCATTAATGTCCATGACAAGTGACATGGCCTTACGTTTTAGTCTGCGTTCGCGCACCATGAGGGATTTTGCCTCATTGAGATATTGCGGTTCAAAGATATTGTTCATGCCCAGGTCTTTTGCTGTCCCAGGCATAATTTGGGTCAGGCCTACGGCCCCTACAGAGGACACATTATTCGGATCAAAAGCGGACTCCTGCCTGATCAAGGCAAGAAATAGCAGTGGGTCCACAGGATATACGGAGTCCTCATAATTCTCAATAAAGGGCTCCAAAAGCGACACAAAGCGTGATCCGGAAGCGCCAATTATGTCCTTTATCGCGCCTGCCCTGTGATTCTCATCCCTCTCGTGTTGTCTGCCAAGATCAAACTGCAAAATGACCTCATCTGATGCCTTTGATATGAACTCATGGAAGACATAGTTGACGAAGCGCACATTTTCTGGGTTTAGAGGTCCGGAGGCCTCATCCAGGACTTGACACCTGTTGTAGAAATGACCGAGAGCATCTCTCAGGTTGTTTGATGCGCCTTTGAGAGTCTCTGCCAGTAGTTCTTGCATCAAATTGGAGCAGATGCCCTGGTTCAGCCTGTCATCGTTTCTCGCCTTGACTTCAGACTTATAGGCCTTCATCAGTCTTTGGGCGCACCCGATAAGTGTATGGTAGAGCAGAGCCCCATCGGCGACAGCTCTCACATGTTGTCCTGAAAATGTCTCCTTTTCCCTGGCTCTCTTCGCTTGAACCACCTTTTCAAGGACCTCATCAGCCCTTTTGTACAACTCCATTGCATGGAGGTAGTCCTGAACCATAACCGCTTTAAGACCAAACGAATGGGCAACCTCCGGCCTGATCCTCAAGATGCCTTCCTCACCGCGGTAGGAGTCATCCAGCAGACATTTTTCCTGAACATCAGTGTTATAGTCAATTATGATTTCTCTCAGTAAAGCGAGATCAGCTCTGGTATTTGTCGGAAAGACCAGACAGAATGCAGGAATGAGAATGAAGGCAAAGAGAGCAAAACATATATTCGGTCTTTTTCTTATCGTATGCATATGACGTCCTGAGATAATATTAATGGTGACTTTTCAAGAGGCTCCGGCGTTCATAGACTCCTTGTTGCCCAAATACTCTCCCCTTGGTGGGAGAGGGGAGGGGGAAAGGCGCTTCGACCCGTGGGGATCTCTTCTGACAAAGCCGCACAAACTATCCTCATTTAATCAAAACGGCATGCCCCCAGAATCCAGCGCATGACAGGCCCATAAGACAGCCTCTACGAGGCCTTCTTTCTGTTCTGCCCAAGCCAGACCCCTAATTATAGCCCAGGGGGCGTGCCGCGATCTATGAAGAATTTGTGGTGCGGCTTTGCCAGAAGAGATTCCCACGGGTCCGTAACGAGTCTACATTTGTCTTAAAGCGCTCTTAAGAAACTGTAAGAAATCTTTACAGGTCTTTTCATGTATCACCCTGAAGCGTAGCGTTTGGGTCATTTGCTAAAGCGTTACCTTTTTCAAATGGATCTGAATCGCCATGAGAGCTGCCGGCGTCACACCGGAAATGCGGGACGCCTGCCCCAGGGATATAGGCCGCACCTTGCTCAGCTTTTCTCTCACCTCCGTGGTTAGCCCATAGACACTCTGATAATCAAAGTCTTCAGAGAGCCTAGTTTCATCAATTCTTTTCAGTTTCTCCACCTGGACTTCCTGACGAGCAATATAACCGTCGTACTTTATCCGCGTTTCCACCTCAAGGGCGACCTGTTGTTCTATCTGTGAGAGTTCGGAATCGAAAAGATGGAGATGCTCAATGAATATCTCGTTTCTTCTCAAGAGTTGTGCCAATGAGGTGCTGTTCTTTATTGGCGTTGATCCCAATTCCCTTAATCTGTCTGCAACCCAGGTCTCTGGTGTCAATCTGTGCTCGTTCAGTCTGTCAAGAAGCCCTTCTACTGTGTCTCTTTTTTTCCTGAACTGGGCGTAGACCTCATCAGAGACGAGGCCCAGGCTATGACCAATATCCCTGAGTCTGAAATCGGCATTGTCTTCGCGGAGTAGGAGGCGATATTCAGCCCGAGACGTAAACATCCGGTATGGCTCGCCGGTACCCTTTGTGACCAGGTCGTCAATCAGGACTCCTATATAGGCCAGAGATCTCTTAAGGATAAGGGGATCTTCCCCCCGAATCTTAAGGACGGCGTTGATCCCGGCCATTAGCCCCTGGGCAGCCGCCTCTTCATAACCTGATGTCCCATTTATCTGGCCAGCATGGAAAAGCCCCTGTAACAGCTTGGTTTCCTGGGTCGGCTTCAGCTGCAACGGGTCAACGTAGTCATATTCGATAGCATAACCTGGCCTTAATATCTGGGCGTTTTCCAGACCGGATATTGACTGAATCATCTTGATCTGGACATCAACAGGGAGGCTTGTGGCTAGTCCATTGGGGTAGACCTCCACTGTATCCAGCCCCTCTGGTTCCAGGAATATCTGGTGACGATCTTTTTCGGCGAAGCGAACAACCTTGTCTTCGATGGACGGGCAATATCTAGCACCCACACCCTTAATAATTCCGCTGAACAGGGGTGATCGGCGCAGTCCGTGTCGGATCATTGTGTGGGTTTTTTCGTTGGTGTAGGCTATGTGGCAAGGCACCTGGGGCAGAGGTATTTTGGCGGTTGTAAAGGAAAAGGGTCTTGGTCTCTCATCCCCAGGCTGTGCTGTGAGTCCTTGGTAGTCAATAGTGCGGCCGTTCAGCCGCGGTGTAGTACCTGTCTTGAGCCGTCCAACATCAAAGCCGATTTCTCTCAACTGCTGGGAAAGCTTTACGGACGAAGGATCCCCCATTCGCCCTCCGGGGAAATGTGCAAGGCCGATATGTATAAGACCTTTCAAGAATGTACCCGTAGTCAGGATGACCGTCCTGGAAAAAAACCTCTCATGTATCTGTGTTTCAACCCCGTAGACCTTTCCATCTTTCACCAGCAGGCCTTCCACCATGGCTTGTCGGAGTTCCAGATTGGGCTGCGACTCCAGCACAGACTTCATGCGCTTCCGGTAAAGGTCCCGGTCATTTTGCGATCTTGAACTCTGCACGGCCAAACCCTTTCGAGTATTCAGTCGTCTGAACTGAATACCGGTCTCGTCGGCGTTCCTGGCCATCTCTCCTCCGAGGGCGTCGATTTCCTTTACGAGGTGCCCCTTGGCCAGTCCACCAATGGCAGGGTTACAGCTCATGGCGGCTATGTGGTCAAGATTGATCGTTAGAAGCAGGGTGGGGTGCCCCATTCTTGATGCTGACAGGGCAGCCTCGCATCCAGCGTGGCCGGCACCGACCACGATCACATCATATTTTTTTTCGCATATGGGCATGGTGAGAATTCGTTTCAACCCTAAAACGCGAGTCTTATCGTGTTCGTACAGAGATTTGCAGAGGGCTTTCTTGAAAAATCGAAGGAAAGGGGATACCCTCCCCGGGTGATGGTCCAAACCGGAACCTGCGATTTAGAGTCCGTTCATCTGGAAACTTCCCGGGCACGGGGTAGACTCTAACGCTGCATAAATCTTTGGCCCAAAAACGCTACGCTCGCTTTATATCAGGCCATCAAGAAACGTTATGCCATTTTCAGGATTTCACCGTATGTCTAATATGTTTTCACCCCTGAAAATGTCCTTACGTCCCTTGCTGACCTAATCTAAAGCGTTTTGAAATCAAATTCTATGTAACGCTGGGGTAGAGTGTCCGAGGCGGAGACTAAAATGGATATCGAACAATGATGGTCTCTTCTCTGCCGGCCCCCACCGAGATTATGGAAACCGGGATTCCCGTGATTTCTTCGATGGCCTCGATATAAGCACGGGCCTGGGGGGGAAATTGCTTTTTCCGTTTCGCCCTGGAAATATCTTCTTGCCATCCCGGCATCTCCTCATAAATCGGTTCGCACAGCTCCGTTTTTCTCAAACTTGTCGGTCTGTGACCAATGCGCTCACCACCCAGTTTATAGCCTACGCAAATTTTCAGTCGCTCTAGACCCGTCAGGACATCCAATTTGGTGACTGCGAGACTGTCTAGACCGTTCAGGCGCACCGAATCAAGGACCAGGACAAGATCAAGCCAACCGCAGCGGCGTCTACGTCCTGTTGTTGCTCCGAATTCCTTTCCTCGTGCCTGTATATAATCGCCTGTTTCATCGTTGAGTTCGGCCACAAAGGGCCCTGCTCCAACGCGGGTGGTATAAGCCTTCACGATACCAAGAACATGATGCAGCTGGGAAGGGCCGACACCGGCCCCTGCACACACGGTACCGGACACGGGATTGGATGAGGTGACGTAAGGGTACGTCCCGTGGTCCACGTCCAAATGTGTGCCCTGGGCGCCCTCAAAAAGGATTTTCTTGTCTTCCCTCGAAGCCTGGCCCAATTCCAGAGAGACGTCCGTGATAAAGGGCTCGAGCTTTTCCGCCATACCGAGGTACTGGTCAATTATTGGCTGTGCGTCCAGGGGCTTTGCACCCAAGTATTTGGTTAGGTAGAAGTTTTTTTCCTTTAAATTGTTCCATACTTTCTCTTCAAGTGTGTCCGGCTCAGTAAGATCGACTGCCCTCACACCTGTCCTCGCTACCTTGTCTTCGTAACAGGGGCCAATTCCTCGACCTGTTGTCCCCAGCTTATCTCTGCCCTTCAAAGCCTCCCTGGCAAGGTCTATGGCCTTGTGGTATGGCATAATGATATGTGCCCTGTCACTAAGAGACAGCCTCTTATGGCTTACTTCTATCCCCGCTCTACCGAGATCTGCGATCTCCTCCAGAAGCACTTCTGGATCCACAACCACGCCATTTCCAATAAGGCATTTCTTGTCTTCATAGAGCATGCCCGAGGGAATAATGTGGAAAATGGATTGCTTTCCGTCCACCACAAGCGTATGGCCGGCATTGTTTCCACCTTGAAATCTCACGACCATATCGGCCCTGGCCGCCAAAAGGTCAACGACCTTTCCCTTTCCTTCATCGCCCCACTGGGTTCCAACGACTACAGTATTGGCCATCTTCTTCTCCACTTGAAATCAATCATGCAGCTCACAGGGCATAGTAGTCTGGGAAAAGGAACGGACATATTATCCCAAATGGTTGTGGCAAAACAACAGTCTTCCCAGCACTTCCTGATATGCCAAGGCCCATCGTCAATTCACGGCAGACCTTGATCACAGACGTCCAGTGAACTGGTACCCAATTATAGCTACTCAACAAACCCTGCCCCGGAACGTTTGTCCCAGCCTGAATTCCATTTTTCGTAACACTTTAGCCATTTGAAATAAATGTAATCTCGGTACGGATTTGTGGGCGTCTCTTTTGGAACAGCCTTGAAACACTGTCATCTTATTGAACGGCGGGTTGGCCACGAAATCAAGCGCGCTACAGCCCCATGGGACAGCCTCCCCAAAGATGGTTCCCTGTCTTGGCTAAGCCAGAACCCTGTTTATAACCCAGGGGGCGTGCTACGAGCTATGAAGAATTTGTGAAGAGGCTTTGCCAAAAGAGACGCCTACAAATCAAAGTGCTTTATTTTCGAAAGGCCAAGTTATTACCATTTTTCCTTGTTATCCGAAAGCGTCGCTCATGTCAATGGTTTTCGCCAGGGAGCACGGCCCTTCGCCCACAGATTCCATGTCGGCATATAGGAAAGGATTCTCTGATGTATGCCGGTAACGCAGCCGGGCCATGGCAATGTATTCCCGATCTCCGAATGCCTCCCGAACATATCGAGGTTCGCAATTGACACAATGGCTCATTTGGCTTAGACTTTCCCTCTCTCATAAACAGCAAGTTCTGCCAATGGAACCTTCATCAACCATGGACTTTTTCTTGAAAAAAATCCTGTATAGCATTTGGTCTGTCGTGATTATTTGTACCTTTGTGCCTCCATTCACGGTTCAAGCTCAGGATTCTGCCAGTCCTGTAAAGGTTGGCCGGGCGGAAAACATCAGACTCCCGAATAGCGTTCATCTGACCGGTACTGTCGTGGCCCGGCGCGCATCAAGAATATCCGCCGAAGTAGACGGACTGGTGGCTGAACTTCTGGTGGATGAAGGCGATTTCGTCAAACAGGGTGATCCACTCCTACGTATCAGGGTAAGGCCGAAGGAACTGGAACTGGCCGCGGAGAAAGCCGAACTGGAGCGGGCTAACGCTGCGGTAACCCTGGCAGAACTCAAGGAATCCCGCCAGTCGCGATTGCTGGAATCCGAAGTCACAGCCCAGGATACTTATGACATTGCCAACGCAGAATTACGTCAGGTGCGCGCAATGGTGAGCAGATCGCTGGCGCGGGTAAGCCTTGTGCAGGACGAGATTAATCGTCACGAGATATCTGCTCCATTTGACGGTGTCATTGGTGAAAAACACACTGATACCGGCTCTTGGGTCCATCCGGGTGATATTGTATTCACCCTGGAGGAGATCGGTGTGGTCAGGGTCAAATTTCCATTGCCTCAAGTCTATTACGGCAGTGTGAAGAGCAAGACCCCGGTGAGCATGCAATTTGACGCACTTCCTGGAGAAATCATTAGCTCTGGAGTGACCCGCAAGATTCCTGTTGCCGATGAGGCCAGCCGGACCTTTACGGTACATGTGGATATTGAGAACCCGGATTACCGGATTGCACCGGGAATGTCTGTTGACGTCACGGTCCAGGTCGCCGGTGAAGATCAAGTAGCAGTACTGACAGTTCCCATAGATTCCGTAATCATGCGGCCGGACGGTTCGGAATTGGTTTGGGTGGTGATATCGGAGGCGAGCGATCTGACGGTTGCCCCCCACCCCGTAAAGACCGGTCGGGCCAATCGCGAACGGGTAGAGATTGTCTTTGGAGAGTTGCAGTCCGGCGATCATGTGGTTGTTTTTGGTAACGAGCGGTTGCGCCGGGGGCAGAAAGTACGGATTGTCGGTGACAATTGATCACGGCATCATTATCCAAGAAAAGCCTTGAGTCCTGTATTAACTATAACTTTGCATAAATCTTCGCCCCAAAAATGCTACGCTCGCTTTATATCAGGCCATCAAGAAACGTTATGCCATTTTAGGGATTTCACCGTATGTTTAATATGCTTTCACCCCTGAAAATGTCCTTACATCCCTTGCTGACCTAATCTAAAGCGTTATGAACTCAAGTTTTATGCAACGTTAGGGTTAACTCTGTGGAGCCTGGGGACACCATGGGTCTGCTGAGAGTCTCTTTCCGGAACCGGGAGTATTCTCACGGGTATAAATCATGTTCAGGTTGGCCATCAATAAAGGTGTTGCAGTTGCCGTTGCCACAGTCGTGGTCGCCATTCTGGGATTGGTTTCGGTTTTCCGAGTTCCAGTTCAGATGATCCCTGACATGGATTTGACCACTATTACGGTCATCACAACCTGGCCGGGCGCCTCACCCCAGGACATTGAAAGGGAAATCCTTATTGAGCAGGAAGAATATCTCCGCTCACTCCCCAAGTTGGTCAAAATGACCTCTGAAGCCACCACAGGGGAAGCCACTATCGAACTGGAATTCTCTCTTGGGACTGATATAAATGAGGTGCTTATCCGCGCAAATAATGCCCTATCTCAGGTCCCGGACTACCCGGAAAACGTCGATGAACCACGCATACTGACTAGCGCCTTTTCTGACAACTGGTTCATGTTTTTCGTGATCAAACCCCTGCCGGGCAATCCTGAGAATATTGCCATTAAAATGGAGCGAGATTTTGTTGAGGATTATGTAAAGACCGCATTTGAACGTAGCCCGGGCGTATCCGAAGTCAGGGTCACAGGTGGGGTGAACCGACAGGTCCGCATCTATATTGACCCGGCAAAATTGGCGGAGCGGCAGATTACCATAAGCGAACTGCGCAGATCACTCCTTACCCGAAACCAGGATGTCTCGGGAGGTGATCTGGATAGCGGCAAACGCCGTTACCTGGTAAGGACAATGGGCCGCTTTAGGCACGTTAAAGAGATCGAAGATGCCATTATCGCTACGCGCAACTCAATGCCGGTTTATCTGCGCGACGTCGGTTATGCGGTAATGAGCCACTGTGAGCAGC
>JAXHTA010000008.1:0-19341 GCA_034190285.1 Thermodesulfobacteriota bacterium
GGTAATTCTATCGAGAATGGATTTGGTTTCTACCTTGTCAAGCCTTTCGGAGATATCAGCAACATCTTCTTTCAGGTAATCGATGTCTTTGCCCGGTGCGCCGGGTGCGGCCTTCTCCGATTTCATTTCGAGTTTTCTTATCTTTTTCTCAAGGACCTCCTGGCGCTTGAGTATTTTATCAAGGACATCCTTTTCAATGCTGACCTTTTCGGCATTGACAGGACAGATGAAGCCTGCCAGCAAGAATGTGAATGCAAATATAAACGCTGATTTCTTAATCATCTCTCTCCTCCTTAATGTAGTATCTATTTGAGGCCCGAGGCCACGGGCAGATCAGAATCCGCGGCATGGGACATCAGATATTGCTTGACTGCATCCATGTCGGCCCCCGAAATTACACCGCTCAGATCCTTCCATCTATTGTGTTTTTCTCTGTCAAAAAACCTTTCCCACTGGCTTGAGGCAAATTTGACGGGCGAAAAGGCCGGGCCTTCTCCGCCGCTCCCGTGACATCTGCCGCACGCTGATTTAAAAACCGCCTCTCCGTCCTGGGAACGGGAATCCGAGGGACAGATAAACAGAAACAGAAACAAAAATGATACAAAGAGGCTGATAACCCTTCTCATTTTATTCCTCCTGGATTATGGTTTTACTTGCGAAATTCGACGGACAACCGCCCCACCCTTTAGCATTTCCCCGCGCCTGCTTTCTCATTCAAACATTCAAAGGCCACTTTCACCTCCTCTCATAATGTGATCTTCTCTCTTGACATCTGCGACCTGAAACCAGTGCCCATCCGCGATTGAAAGACCGGACATTGACTTACATCCCTTCCAGATAGTAATGTATGCTCTCCAGAAGCTTTTCTCTGTCTAATTTGATTTGATAATCGTCAATTCCGACCTCTTTTCCCTGTGCCATGTCCTTGTCTCCCGCCAGTGTCGTAAGGCCTATCACGGGCACGTGAGAAAACCTGTCATCGCCTTTAATCCTTTCTGCGAGCCCAAAACCATCCAGGTTCGGCATTTCCATGTCCGTGACGACCAGGGATATCTCACCTGCGTGTTCCTGCAATAGGTCCCACGCCATCAATCCATCTTCCGCCTCGAGGACGTTGTAGCCGTCTTCCTCTATAAAGCCCTTTACTTGGGTGCGAAAGAATTTGGAGTCCTCTGCGTAGAGAATAGTAGCAGTCTTTTCGTTCGATGCCGGGGTAGCCTCCCTCTCGGCAAACCAATCAGGGTTTGATGTCTCAACGAGCCCGAAGATATCGAGCATTAAAGTGGTGTAGCCGTCTATGATCGCGGAGCCCATGATGCCGGGCTGTTTAAGGGTGGTCTCATCAAATTGTACAGATACCTCTGCGGCATCCACGGGTGCGGTTGCCAGCAGGCCGACTTCCCTGCCCACGATGACAAATACGATCACCAACAGATCTTCCGTATCTCTTAAGGGTTTGACGTTGGCGACGTCATCAATAGCAACCAGGGGTAGGCTCTCTCCCCTGTATTGCATGACCTTTTTCCCGCCGACCAGCTCCAGATTTTCTCTCTTGGTCTTTTCGATTCGTGAGACCAGACCTAACGGGACAGAGAATTGTTCCTCCTCAGCACTTCTGAAAATCAAGAGAGACTGTGCATCTTCCTTTGTCTTTATGATATCTCCTTTAACTTCGGCGGCCCTGTCAGTTCCTTCCACGGATGTGAGTTCAGCCATCCTGGAAAGGCCCGCCACGTCCAGTATGAGGGCCACCCTGCCATCACCCATGATGGTTGCGCCGGCGTAGCCCTTACAGTGCTTAAGATGACGACCCAGCGGTTTGACCACGATCTCTTCGGAATCGTGTAACTGGTCTACCACCAATCCGTACTTCAGCGCCCCGGTTGAAACCACGACTATGTTGACAGCGCTCTCGGCGCGGTATCGCCTGTCTTCCGGGTTGCGGGGTGTGAATTGTGCGTTTTGGGTCCTAAATGTTGCGTCTTCGCTTTCGGGTCTTTCTCCGTTTTGTCGGCCCTGGGTTATTCCGGGGCTCTTTCTTGATCTCCTGTCTGCAATGTTTTCTCGGCGATCCTTTGTCTCGGCTTCTTCCTTTTCGTCAAAATAGGTGCGTTCAGTGCCAATAACATCAGCCAGTCTTATTAGAGGAAGCAGTTTTCCACGAAGCCTAACCACGTCCGCATCTCCTACCCGCTCTATCCTGTCCTTGACCTGGTCCGCGGGGATTCTGAAAAGCTCCTCCATATTTACCTGTGGAATGGCATACCGTTCTCCCCCTGTAGAGATGATCTGGCTGGGGATGATGGCCAGGGTAAGGGGAAGCTTGATACGGATGGTCGCGCCCTTACGGGGTTCCGAGTCTATATCCACTACACCGCCTAGCTTATCGAGGTTTGTTTTGACCACGTCCATGCCCACGCCCCGGCCGGAGACATCGGTCACTTTCTTGGCCGTTGAAAATCCCGGAAGGAAAATGAGGTTGACCTTCTCTTTGTCTGACATCACTTTTGCCTGGTCTTCAGTGATCAACCCCTTATCTGCGGCGGTTGCCGCTAGTTTGTTGCCGTCTATGCCTTTTCCATCATCACTGATCTCAATATTTACTTGTCCGGCCTCATGGTAGGCCCTCAGGAGGACCGTTCCCTTGGGCACTTTCCCGGATCGGCTTCTTTCATCAGGGGTCTCAATGCCATGATCTACGGAGTTTCGAACTAGATGGGTAAGGGGATCACTTATTGCCTCAATGATGGTCTTGTCCAATTCCACATCTTTCCCTTCAATGACCAACTCAATCTCCTTACCCAGGTCTTTGGCCATATCCCTTACCACCCTGGGAAACTTGCCGAATACATTCCCTATGGGCTGCATCCGCGTGAGCATGATGGCTTCCTGCAACTCAGATGTAATCAGGTCTATCCTTTGACCGGCTATTTCCGAGGTTCGATGGTCATTGGAAGATATGGACTGCAAGAGCTGATTGCGGCTCAACACCAGCTCGCCGGCAAGAGTCATGAGAGAATCCAGGAGACTGACATGGACCCTGAGGCTGGTATCCGCGGCCGTCGTCTTTGGGCCGCCGGGTCGGTCCATCTCTCTCCCTGCTGGTTGTCCGGGGGATTCTGCCTGTACATCGACATTATCGTGGGCCTTTTTTCTACCGCCCCCTTCAAGCCCGTCGGAGATGGGTGGCGAGGCAGGCGTAAGTCCTGATTCGAGTTCCTGTTTGGATAGGGTCGGCTCTGATGGTGGGGGTTCTGCGAGGGATTTGACGCTCTGATCTTCTTTAACCTCATAAATATGATCTCTGTCGATCTGAAACAGGGCATCAATGTCGTCCGGCTTTAATATCGTGGCAAACAGGACCGCAAAGGGAAGCCGCTCGGGGCCTTGATTTTCCTCAAGGGTGCCTGCCGCGTCCACATCGATTTTGCCTGCCAGTATCATACCTGTCTGGCTCATTTCATCTAAGAAATCCGGAAGCATCGTATCTTTGTTGTGAACATCTTCAATCAGATCGATTTCAACCAGGTAGATATATTTTCCACCTGCTCTGAGATCGGTGATGCTCTCTTCGGCCACGGCAAATGCCCATTCTTTATCAGGAAATGAAATATCAATCATACCTGGATCAGGTTCTTTGGCATCTTTTTCTGAAACAGGCGCTTCTTCTTCGGACACCGGATCTGCATCTTCTTCTTGCCTGAGGGCGGGATCGAGTGTGATCGACCTCAATGCCTCCAGTTGTTGGGATATGTCCGCTTCATTGCTGGCGCCGACATCGTTGAGGAGACTTCTGACCGCGTCTGAAGCCAATAACAGGATATTGATGATTTCCGCATTGGGGACCATTTGCCGGCTTCTAATCCTACCTAGGATATTTTCCATCTCGTGGGTAAGATCTTTGATGTTTGTAAGCCCCATGAATCCAGCGCCGCCCTTGATAGAGTGTGCGGCCCGGTACACCTTGTTGACAAGGTCTTCATCTATGTCAGCTCCGGCCCCCTCAATGGCCAAGAAGTCATTCTCGATATCGGCGAGGTGTTCCAGGGATTCATCGATATAAACCTGCAAGGTCTCATCGTCTTCAATGCTCATTCTGGCCTCCTGACCACAAAATGTTGATCAAGTCCCGTGGTCTCAAAAATCCCCAGGATCTCTTCGGGAACATTTATCAGCCTCAGGTTTCCACCCACGTTCTTCAGGCTGTTGTGGGCGGCAATAATGATTCCGAGCCCCACTGAATCGACAGTATCGACAGTGGAGAAATCTATATCGAGTTCTCGATTCTTCTCCCCCAATACCTTCAGCAGCTTTTTCCTAAAGCTGTCCGCCCTGGGGGCCGTCACATTTTTTCCTGGTTTAATCACCTTACTTGCCGCCTTTTTCTTTGCTTTTGCCATGCAGACCTCCGTTTCCCTAGGTGTGACTCTGTATCTTCTTCTCTTGATTCCGGGATAGGGGCAATATTCGTGCCACTATACTGCGTCCCGGAGATTCAAAGTCCTAGATGTTACGCCTTGCGACTCAGAAGTGAATATCGGCACGCGTTAGAAGAACTTTAGAACTTTTGTGGTCTCGCGATGCGAGATTGCATATCAGTGAACAGAAGGCCTCACGACTTAGTCGGCCATTTTATTGACGAAAAGTGCTATTATTTTGACGATTTGGTTGATCAAACCGTGAGTTCTCAGGGTGTTCGGGGAGGAAAAAGGTCAGGTGTGTCTCTTTCCAAAGGCTGCGAGACAGATTTTTACGCCGTGCGTTCAACCCCCGGGCATTCGAATGCAGCATCGGTACTGGGCATTTTGAACTGGTTTTTTCTGCAAAAGATTCAAAAGGGGGGCGGAAAGACCGGCCATTCATGGGGAGGCTGTCTTATGGGACTGTAGGGCGATTTGTTTCGCGGCCAACCTGATATTTGATAAATTGAAGATGTCTAGGGGCTTTGCCAAAAGAGCCCCCCACGGGACCGTAACCAGCTTACATTTGTTTCAAAGGACTAACGAAGTGTTAACCCACATAAGCCTTGGATAGGGGGACGGACCCTGAATTCTCGGAAGTTACAGGCCCGTAAGTGTAGGGGGGAGTGGTTAACGATTTGCGATTATTTGGAATTTCTCAAATTCGTTCTCCAGTTTGTTCGCTAACGTCCTGGCTGAGTTCAGGTCGCGATCTCTTCCGGCCAACTCCATTTCATAGGCAACCTTTCTCAATGCATGGGCCGCAAGATTGGCGGATATGCCTTTGATAGCATGGGCGCAATCTCCCGCCAGTATAAGATCATTACCTTCCATGGCATGCCTCAACCCCCTTAGCTGGGCAGGTATATATTGCAGGGATTTGCTCAGAAGCTCTTTTAAAAGTTGCTCATCCCCGCCCACTCGTCTCATCAGCTCATCCCTGTCAAAGATGTCTTTTCTGTCTGATCCTGTCTTGTTTTCAGCGAATGTTGTTTCGTCGGCCGCGGTGTCCTGCCCGGGATGCCGGCCCGCGAGATGCCTTTCTATGACATCCAGCAATTCCCTGGACTCAATGGGCTTCGAGATATAATCATCCATCCCGGCGTCAATAAAGCGTTCCTTGTCCCCGCTCATGGCATCGGCGGTGACGGCAATGATAGGGACGCGATGATTGCGGACACCAGATTGCTCGTTCCGGATGACACTGGTGGCCTCGAGGCCATCCATCTCCGGCATCCGCACGTCCATCAACACAATATCATACGCGAGCATCTCGAGGGCCTTCACCGCCTCTCTGCCGTTGGAAACGGTATCCACACGGTAGCCCAGTTTTTCTAGAAGGCTGAGGGCGAGTTTTCGATTGATTTCATTGTCTTCAGCCACCAGGATTCGCACCCTGCGTTTCTGTGCTTCGACCAGAGTGTGGCGCGTAACAAATGTCGGCTTCCAGCCATCTCCGATTTGGCCGGGAGGTCCACCGAGGACTGTAGCCAGGCAGTCAAAGAGCTGGGACCGGCTGGTCGGTCTCGTAAGATAGGCGGCAAAGCCTATTTCTTTAGTTCGGGCGGCATCGCCGCGCTGACCACCGGAGGCGAGCATGACTAACAATGTATCTTTCAAAGTGGGGTCAGACTTGATCGCCCGTCCGAAGGCTTCGCCGTCCATGCCCTGCATCACTTGCTCAACGATCACCAGGTGGAAGGGGTCCCCGGCTTCGACGGCATGGGCCAGCATGGATAGGGCTTCCTGGGCGCCCGCAGCCGCCCTATAACGGCAGTCCCAGGATGCCAGGTGGGCGCAGAGGATCTCCCTGATGGCGGGGTTTTCATCAACTGCGAGGATTCGTTTTCCCCGCATATCGCATATGAGAGGTTGTGGCGCCTCCTTCTGCAGCTGTTGTTTCTCAAAGCTCGCCGTAAACCAGAAGGTGGATCCCTTGCCTTCCTTGCGCTCAATACCGATTTGCCCCCCCATCATCTCGACGAGCTGTTTCGAGATGGCTAACCCAAGACCTGTGCCACCATACAACCGTGTCGTTGAGATATCTACCTGGGAAAAAGACTTGAAAAGACAGCCCTGGCGGTCTACGGGGATGCCGATGCCCGTGTCGGTTACGGTAAACTGAACCGTGACGTGCGTGTCCGTTTCTCTTTCCGGAGAGACACGCGTGACGATTCTTCCCTCGTCGGTGAATTTGACTGAATTCCCCATCAGGTTGACCAATATCTGGCGCAGCTTCCCCGGGTCTCCCTTCAGCCACGACGGAATCTCGGGGTGAACCACGCAGCTAAGCTCAAGGCCCTTTTCGCTAGCCTTCGGAGCCAGCATATCATACACATTCTTTATAGCTGTTCGGAGATCGAAATCGATGATCTCCAACTCCATTCTGCCTGCTTCGATCTTGGAGAGGTCCAGGACATTATTAATGATCTGAATCAGCGAGTTGGCGCTGGCGCAGATCGTTTCCGTATACTCGCGCTGTTCGGAGTTCAGGTCGGTATCGAGCAAAAGCCCAGTCATGCCTATCACACCGTTCATTGGTGTCCTGATCTCATGGCTCATATTGGCCAGAAACTCACTCTTGGCCCTGCTGGCCCTGTCGGCCCGCATGGCCATTTCGTTGGCCCTGTCGATCGCCAGTTCGAGCTGCTTATTAACCTCAACCAATTGCTGGTTCGCGGCTTCTGCGGACTCTTTGGCCCTTTGCAGCTCTTCCTTTGCCCTTATGCCCTCGGTGATATCCGTGGCGAAAACGGCAAGCTGGACCACTTTTCTTTGGGTATCGAAGATCGGGTAGCAGGAACAGTCATAGGTCCGACCCCAATACTTGAGTTCCGTCCGACCAGTCCTGCCTGTTTGAACGGCCTCCGAAGCCGCAGTCTTCAGGATTCCGGCCTGTTGAGGCGTGAAGAAGTCGTAAACGCACCTCCCAACAATTCTATCCGTGCCGCAGCCGTTTACCCGGACGGCAATTTGATTCGTAGCGAGGACGGTACCTTCAGCGTCCAGTAGGAGAGCCGTTTCACTGATGGCCGCCAGTCGTGCGTGTGTCCTCTTCTCGCCCCCTTCAGGCTCCTTATCTGTTGGCCCAAAATCCATTCTTGGTGTTTCATGTTCATCGACTCGAGAGAGGAATGCAGTCGGTTCATTTGTGGGCTCCGCTTCCGTCATGTCTTCACATTTCATGTCAGTCCTCATGCAGTCAAGATTCGTCGTTTCTTCCACCTTTCGAGTTTTTCAAAGGCCTCCCAGGCAGCCTTGCACAACACTTTGGGGTTTACAGGCTTGGTGAAGTAATCGTCAAAACCGGCCTCCCTGCAATCTGCTAGTTCAAAGAGCGAGGCGTATCCTGTTACGGCATGGATGATCGCAAAGGGTTTATCTTTTCGAATCCGCCTGCACAGCTCCACGCCGTTCATTTCGGGTAATTTGAGGTCCAGAAACATCACCTGTATGTTATTTTGCGCCATGATGTCCAGGGCCTCTTCCGCACTCCCGGCGCAACGTACGGTGAAGCCTTCCTTGCTGAACGAGCGTTCCAGCATAAATCGAATCTCTTCTTCATCATCTACAACCAGAATTCTTCTTTCCACGGTCCGCCCCCTTTTTTTATTGACCTCCACTTTTCACCCAGCGTCTGTATCTCCCCAATAGAACCGGGTTGCCGATTTCAGGTAGTGCTTTGTCCCTTTGACGTGTTATTCCCGCGCTGGCTCTTTCCAACAAGGGAATAGTTCAGGAAGGAATCTCCCGGTCAACCGAAGCTTTATCAATATCAACGATTTTCCTGTCTCCAACATACTCCCTTGTCTCGTATCTGGTAATTCTCATCAGTTTATAAGTGATCTCCGAAACTTTCTCGATCTGTCGCATGATCTTATCGATCATCTCATAGGCTGGGTCGTCTTCGGATATCTCCATCATCAACAACTGGCAATATCCCAAAATGACTTGCAAGGGCTGATTCAGCTCGTGGCAGACTCCTCCGGCCATTTCAAGAATCGCATTCAGTTTTTGCTCCTCTAAGAGCTTGTTCTGCAGTACTTTTTGAGCAAGCGTCGATTCAGTCCTCGTTAACAGTTCTACTCTGTTTATCGGTTTGCGCACATAGTCGGTGCCCCCGGACCGGAATGCCTCCTCAAGCACCTTATCATCGGTACTGGCGGTTACAAAGATGATTGGAGTATTCTTGGCGTGATCGTCCTGCCGAAGTGCCCTGCAGACTTCAATGCCGCTCATGCCCGGCATTGTGATATCAAGTAGCACTAAATCCGGGTCTAAGCTCTTTGTTTTTTGAATGCATTCCGCCCCACCCACCGCCCCTTCAGTGCGATACCCGTTTTTTTCAAGCATGGCCCGAATGAGTTTAAGACTGACCGGGTCATCATCCACCACAAGGATAGTGCTCCTTGATTTGTCAACCAGATCCACCAATAGGCCCTCCTTATTGTTGACTGGATATATGAGTTTTGCAAATATTGTGCCGTCCGAAAGAAAGGGATCCCTGTCGCCCCTTGGAGCCGGCTTCGGATCGGCGGCCTATGAGACGCCGGCCCAGGCTCGGGATATGTTTGGATATTATGTCCTGGCCTGAGTCCCCTGTATATTTAGAAGATGGATCGGTTGTCTATTCTGGAGACGGTTTGTAGGAGAGAATTATTTCACGAAGTTCACGAACCCGTCTTGCGATATCAGGGGCACGGGTTATTCCTGTAATCATGGCCACATGTCGGGCGCCCGCCCCAAGGACAAGACGGATGTTCTCGTGAGTAATGCCGCCCATAGTAGTATAGGGGACCTTAAGTCTTGTTCCGATTTCGCGGACGGTATCCGGTCCTAAGAAAGCGCTGACCTCTGTCTTGGTCTTTGTCGGAAAAATAGGACCTATGTTTACATAATCCGCCCCATCTTTTTCGGCCCGCAATGCTTCCCCAAGGTTGTGGCAGGAAGCCCCGATAATCAGGTCCGGTGAGATATTACGAGCCGCCCTGATTGGCAGATCGTCCTGACCCAAATGGACCCCATCGGCTCCGGCCGCCAGGGCCACGTCCGCATGATCATTAATGATCAAAAGGGCATTGTGATTGAGAGTTCGGCCACGGAACTCAACGGCCAACTCATACAGTTCCTTTTTGCTGAGGCGTTTTTCCCGCAACTGGATAATCCTTGCCCCTCCGGCCAGGACAGCGTCCAGGACTTCCAGGTCCGATCGTCCCCTTGAAAGCTCCTGACAGGTAACCGGATAGATGTCTATTCCCTTGAATCTTGTCAAACGTTCTCTACGGCGCATCCTTAAACCGCCAATCAAAGTAACTTCTCAAGAACTACGGGTATGTCCTCCCGTTCAAGGGCCATGCGCGCCCTTAAAAAGAGAGCCGCACGGCCCTTTTGTCTTCATGAACCCTTTGAGAACTTCCCAATCAAATAGGAATCCGGTCACACGTTTAACCTCTTTATCAGGATATCGGCCATTTTCTTGCCGGACAGCAGCATCCCTCCGAAGATAGGACCCATTCGCGGCCCACCGAAGGCATTATTCGCCGCCATGCCTGCCACATACAGGCCAGGAAAAACTGCGCCGGTGTTGGCAACGGTAAATTGCTCTCCTTTCTCCGCCCAGAGGGGCATTTCCCCAACCACATCACCGGTCTTGGTGTTCAATTTTGCGTTCATCTTCCGGGTCACCATTCGGCAGATATCTGCTGGATGACCCGTCCCATCAACAACACAGGATGCCTTTATCCCTAAAGGATCCACGTGCAGCCCCTGTTTTTCCACTGGCGACCAATTAAGGACGAGTCCCGCCACTCTGGCACGCCCATCCTCCTCTCTGAATAACAGGTCTGTCACCTTTACGAGATTGAAGATGACCGTTCCGGCCTTTACGCAACCGGAAATTAGGGTCGCGGTGGCTTCTACGCTATCCATGGTGTAATAGCCATCTCCTTTGGGGCGATAAACGATTCCGATCTCCTGGGCGATATGAACGGCATCATCCTGAATTACAATCTCGTTGAACATCATACCCCCGCCCCACATACCTCCGCCCGGCGCAAGCTTTGACTCAAAGACAACTGCTTTGATTCCTGCCTTGCCCAGGTAGCAGCCGGCTACCATATTGGCCGGGCCTGCCCCGACAAGGGCAACGTCCACATCCAAATTAGCCAATAATTTCTCAGTATAGGCCTCTACAATGGATTTTGAAACTGATACATCATCTAAGGGCATTCTGAATACCTCCCTTGATCATTTCATTCCCTCCCGTCGCTGAAGATCTTCCGCCAGAGCGTAGCCCGGGTGGGCACAAATAGGTTTCCCGCGTTTGCCCCCGGATTGGCCATGCGAAAAGCGGGTCTTTGGACTACAGCAAAGAGGAAAGAACCTCGCACGATCGGCAAAGCCTCATCTTCTCCCTCCAGTTTTTCTGTGCGGCGCCTTCACAAATTGTCCCGTTGATGAACCAGCAGATCTCGCCGGCCTTAAACTCCCAGGCCGGACATTGTCTCTTGTGATCAGGCGGGCAATCCTTTATGACCCAGCATGGCTTCAGGTACTTGTAATTTCGTCTCCTTTTGGAGAGCAAGAAAAAAACCTGTCGCTCAACATGGTGGGGGACCGATCGCCACCCCTGTTCATAGCTGTGTACGGCCTTTACAGATGTGCCGAGCAACTGGGCCATCTGGGCCTGGGTCTTGTTAAGTCTCTTGCGGAAGTTAAAGAACCCTGTTCTGTCCATAAGGAATTCTCATGGGGCCCTTGTTTAAAACAGGCAACGTCCAAAGACGCCAAACACCCGAATGGGGAGTGAAATGAGGTTCAATCCCAGCAAAAAGGGCTTGATTTCTCCTGTCACAATGTGGCATGTATGTCAACAATAAAGTGAGCTGTAACACTTTAGCAAACGACCCGACGCTACTCTTAAGGGTTGTACATGAAAGAAACTGTAAAGATTTCTTGAAATTTCTTAGGAGCCCTTTGAAACAAATGTAAGCTGGTCAAAGCCCTTATTTTCAGAAGGCCAAATTCCTGCAGTGATTTGAGTTCGGCCTTTTTCCGAGAGGGTAATTTTTCAAGGTAGTGGGAGACCTATTATGGGGAAGGTTTATGGTAAAAGACGAATGACCATTGGTTGATTCATGGAAAGAAGCGAGATGACGATCCTGGTCAACGAAAAGGGCCGGACCGTCCCGGACGGCCTCACCCTGGGAGAATTAAGAGACCGCATTAAGCCCGGCGCAGATGTGCTGGTGGTCAACGGCTTCCCCTGCGCATCTGACACAAGCTTGAAAGAGGGGGATGTAGTGAGTCTCATCAGAAAGGGTGAGATCCCGGACGCAGATGAACTGGAGGCCCTCATGGTCGCCCGCCATACCCCTGGTGTGCACGCACGTATGAAGGCCGCCGTGGTGGGCATTGCGGGTCTGGGGGGGCTGGGGTCTGCGGTTGCAATTGCCTTAGCCCGCATAGGCATCGGGACATTGATCCTGGCTGATTTCGATGTGGTGGAACCCAGCAACCTTAATCGCCAGCATTATCTTATTGAGCACATCGGAGCGGCAAAGACCGATGCCATGGCAGGGGTTTTGGCAAACATCAACCCCTATATCAAGGTCATTACCCATAATGTGGTTCTTGACAGGAATAATATCCCGGAGCTTTTTCAGCCTGTTGATGCCGTGGTAGAGTGCTTTGACAGCGCAGAAGCCAAGGCCATGATTATACAGACCGCTGCTGAATCCATGCCCGAGACTTATGTTGTGGGGGCTTCCGGCCTGGCTGGCTATGGGGACAGCAACAGTATCCATACCATGAGGCTGGGAGAAAAGATCTTTATAGTAGGGGATCTAACTAAGGCCGCCAAACCCGGTCGGGGACTTATGGCCCCCAGGGTAGGTATTGCGGCCCACCACCAGGCCAATCTGGTTGTTGCCCTGCTAATGGAGCCACAAAACCTGGATTTTTTGTAAAGATTCAGCATTTTGAAAATACGGCGCTTTGGTTCGTGGGGATCTCTTTCGGCAAAGCCACACCACAAATTCTTCGTAGCTCTTGGCATTCCCTCTGGGCTATGAACAGGGGTTTGGCTCAGGCAGAACAGAAAGCAGGCCTTCCTACATTTGTTTCAAAGGGCTAAGACCATCGGGGATTTTCCCCAAAGGAGATAAGACGTGGGGCCTATTGAAAGGGCTCAGCAATTATACGAGAGAGCCACGCAAAACAGAGCGAATGAAGACGATCTTGACACGGTAATCAGGTGGAAAGAAGAAGAGCTTTCTGCTCTGTTCGCATGCACAGATCTTGTAAGACGACACTTCTTCGGCAATACGGTCAGACCGTGTGCTATTATGAACATCAAATCAGGCGGATGTCCGGAAGACTGCGCTTTCTGCTCCCAGTCGGCACACAATAGGGCAAGTATCACAACGGCCAAACTGTCCGAAAAGCACGAAATAATTGAATGTTTTAAGCCAGCCCATGCGCGCAGCCTTTCATTTGGCGTGGTATCTAGCGGCAGGCGGTTGTCTGCTGAGGAAGTAGAGTATGTGGCGGAGGCCTTGAGCGAATGTGACGGAGATGTACACGCCTCCTTGGGTATACTTAATGATCGGGATTTTGGCTTGCTCAGAAAGGCAGGCGTTGTATGTTACAATCACAACTTGGAGACCAGCCGGGAGTATTTTAGAAAAATTGTGACAACCCATACCTATGATGATCGCGTAGAAACAGTGAAGAGGGCCAAACAGGCCGGAATGGCAGTATGCTGTGGAGGCATATTCGGTATGGGAGAGACGTGGGAAGACCGCAAATCCCTCTGTCTGGAACTGAAAAGGCTTGAAGTGGACACTATTCCCCTCAATTTCCTCAACGCAATTCCCGGCACGCGAGTAGCCCGGCCCGTCGAGTCACCCCTTGAGTTTCTGAAGATCATTTCCCTGTTTCGTATCGGCCATCCTGACAAGGGCATCAAGGTATGCGGGGGAAGAGAGATAAACCTCGGCAGGGCGCAGAACCTAATGTTTTACGCTGGAGCAAACGGCTATATCTCAGGCGACTATCTCACCACGAAAGGTGACGGCTTTGAATCGGATGATGCAATGATAGAAGTCCTGGGACTGGAAAAGAGCGCCGTCTAATCCTGCAAGTAAGGCACCCGAATGGGGCGGGTGAGCTGGGATATGACTGAAACCAAAGCAGTCAGAGCGCCCGTTCGATAACTCCTCCGCCGAGCACGGTTTCGTCGGAATAAAAGACTGCTGACTGTCCTGGCGCTACAGACATCTGGGGGTGGTTAAACAGGACTTTGGCCCTGCCGTTTTCATGCGGCAGTAGCGTCGCATCAACTTCTGTATGTTGCAGCCGGATCTTTACCTTTACCTTATATTGACGATCGAATCTCTCGACAGAAATGAGGTTGATTCCTTTTGCGATAAGGCCCTCCGAGAAAAGGCCATCTTTGCCACTAACCACTATCCTGTTATCTTCGGCATCGATCTTTGCTACATAGAGGGGGCGGTCTGATGCGATGCCGAGTCCCCGCCGCTGCCCTATGGTATAGTGAATAATGCCCTTGTGTTTTCCAAGGATGTTCCCCTTTTCATCTATGATATCGCCTCTCTTGACCTCTCCTCCATTGAAGAGATGTGAGTAGTTGCCACCCGCGATGAAATCCTGGCTTTCAGGCAGATTTGCAGTTTCAAGCCCGAGGGAGGCTGCGATCTTTCTTACCTGCTGTTTTGTGTATTTGCCAAGAGGAAAGAGTGTGCGGGAAAGCTGCTCTGGAGTGAGGGCATAAAGAAAATAGGTCTGGTCCTTTGACCGGTCTGCGGCCCTCTTCAGCAAACAACTACCATCAGATACCTCAATTTGCGCATAGTGGCCGGTTGAGAACAGCTCAAAGTCTATGCCTGCCTTTCTTGCCTTATCGAGAAGAAAGCCAAACTTGAGCCTGTGATTGCATGCTATGCACGGATTCGGCGTTCTCCCAGCAAGGTATTCACGCCTGAAATAGTGGATCACATGGCGCCTGTATTCCTTTTTCAGGTCGATTATGTGAAATGGAATCCCGAGTTGCCTGCAAACGCCGGCCGCCTTTTCCGTATCATCCTCCTCACCAGGGCCGTAACAGGCATGCTTTTCGGCCTCTCTAACTCCCATAGAGCCGTCAAAAATCTGCATGAAAATGCCGACAACGTCGTATCCTTTTTCTTTAAGCAGGGCCGCGGCAACCGAGGAGTCAACTCCGCCGCTGAGCCCTACCGCCACTTTAATCCTCTTGTGCTTCATTGAGACCTCAGTGAGATGGTATCAGTCAAAATATTGGCTTCATTTTCCGCTAACCAGCCGATGCCACCTTGGACTGATAAAAACCAGGACCGGTTGCAGGGCAACCGTCTTTCGTTCAGACACTATATATCAACCCGGACAGTTTTGTACAGCAATGAACTACCCGTAGACCGGTGTATGGCTCACCCCCACCCACAAACCCTCTTTCTTCTCTCACGACCTGCCAAATTTTCTAAAGCTTTTCCAAAAAAGACCGATATTGTGACTGGGTAGTGGGTGGTCAACTGATGTCATCCTCAATCTGAGGTATCAAAGGCCCATGAGCAAGCGATCTACATCTTTATCTGTCATGGACATATCAGAAATATGCGGTGTGGCAAGGAGTACTGTTTCATATTGGATTTCCAAGAAATCCCTTGCAGCCTATCGTTCCGGGAAACGCCATTTAGTCGCGCTGGATGATCTGGTCCTTTTTCTCAAGGCTCAAGGTCAACCAGTGCCCCAAATCTTGTTGGACCAAGTGGGGGGAGTCTATCCCCAGCCATTCAGGCCCTTCAAACGATGCTGGGAGTATTGGGCAAGGGATTTACACGGAACCAGATGCAAACGGTGTTCCGTCTTTACCCATTGTATTGAGGACTGTTTCACCGGCAAAAACAACCAGAACCGCCAATGCCCTATAGACTGCCATGAGTGCCATTATTTTGGAGAGTATTTTGGAGCGCCCATGGCATTTATCCATCAGTTTCACAAACCAGCGGCAATATACAAGGACCTCTATCTATGGTCAGGAAATAAGGCCTGGGCGGAACTGTGTGGCGTTGAGGTTGAGCAATTGATCGGCGCCGGGATAGAAGATTTCGTCCACGCTGACTCCCTGAAGACCATCATCAGCTACGACAAGAGGCGGATCCAGGGAGATACGGCGGTCCCTGACAGGTACCAGGTAGCCTTTCGGCACAAAAGCGGTGGGAAGATCGGGCTCTACCTAGCAGTGAGCCCTTTGATTAGACCGGCGGGTACGTGGTTGGCCGTGGCGGAGAAGACAGGCTGATCGCCAAGATCGTGCTCAATTGTCTCATCATCCTGGATCAGGAAAGGCGGATCTTGTGAAGAAAAGGATACTAGTGGTGGATAACCACCCGGTTATACTGAAGTTCATGACCTCTCTGCTTGACGTACAGGAGGGCCACCAGGTTCTGACGGCAGCAGACGGTCTTTCCGCTCTGGAGATATTGAAGAACCACACCCCTGATGTGGTATTCGTTGACCTTATAATGCCCAACATAGACGGCAAGAGACTCTGTCGGATCATCAACAACATGCCCAGTATGAAGGACGTCAGTATTATTATCATGTCCGCAGTAGCTGCTGAGCAGGATCTGGACTACTCCGAATTGGGCGCTGATGCTTGTATTGCAAAAGGTCCGCTTGGCAAAATGGCCAAACATGTTCTTGCCGCCCTGGATCAATTGCCCCGGACAACTTCAGGCCGGCCCGCAACAGAGGTGATGGGGATTGAAAATGTCAGTTCCCGCGGAATTACCGGTGAGTTGCTGTCAGCCCAAAAGCATCTTGAAACGATTCTGGAAAGCATGTCGGAGGGGATCCTGGAGGTCACTGGCGAAGGAAAGCTGGTCTATGTCAATCCTACGGGCCTTTCTTTGATTGGAGCAAGAGAGGACGAGTTGTTGGCCTCGGATTTCACCGATCTTTTTTCCGAAAAAGACCGCAAAAGTGTTGAGACGACATTGGAATCAAGTCGTGGCTCTCCCCATACGTATAAGAAGGACCTGCATGTGGAGTTGAATGGAAAACAGGTTGAGCTCAAGGTTCTACCACTTGAGGAGGAACTGCATCAGTACATTGTCATGCTGAAGGATGTCAGCCAGGAAAAACTCAGGGAAGCCCAATTGCAGGAGGCACAGAAAATGGAAGCCATTGGCACTCTGGCTGCGGGAATTGCCCACGACTTCAATAATCTCCTTATGATAATGCAAGGGTATACTTCTCTGATGCTCCTGAAGCTTGATTCCTCTCATCCTCATTATGAAATGCTGAAAGGCATTGAAAGACAGGTTGAAAGCGGATCGAAACTGACCGGACAGCTTCTGGGGTATGCCAGGAGGGGCAGGTATGAGGTCAGGCGTGTCAACCTGAACCAATTGGTCATGGACACATCTGAGACATTTGCCAGGACAAGAAAGGAGATCACGATACATCGAAAGCTCGCACCGGACCTATCTGCAATAGAGGCAGACCAGGACCAGATCGAACAGGCCCTGTTGAATATGTATTTAAATGCTGCGGATGCCGTGGTCGGGGGTGGGGAGGTCTTCTTGGAGACCATGAATGCCACTCATAATGAAATGAGAGGTAAACTCTATGATCCTAAGCCCGGCCCGTATGTTCTCTTGATTATAGCCGATACCGGGATAGGTATGGATCAAGAGACCGTGGCCCGGATATTTGATCCGTTCTTTACAAAAAAAGAGATGGGCAGAGGAACGGGTCTTGGACTGGCTTCGGCCTATGGCATCATAAAGGGGCACGGCGGATATATTGACGTGGATTCGGAAAAGGGCCATGGGACGACCTTCAAGATATATCTGCCTTCCAAAGAAGGAGTTTACAAAGAAAGAGAGCTGGAGATCGATAAAAATGACGAAATCTCCAGAGGTCTGCAGACTGTACTATGAGTTGACGACGAAGAGATGATAACCAAAGTGGGCAAGCGTATGCTGGAGGCGATGGGGGACGATGTCGTTACGGCCGGAAATGGAGAAGAGGCCACAGAGATCTTTAAGAAAAATCAAGACAACATCCATATAGTGCTGTTGAATATGATCATGCCAGGCATGGGAGGCTGCCAGACCTATGACCGTTTTTAAGAGATCAACCCCAAAACTAATGTCATCCTTTCAAGTGGGTACAGTATTAACAGCAAGGCAGGCGAGATCCTTGAATTCAGCTTTGACGGCTTTATCCAAAAAGCGTTTAACTTCAAGGACCTGTCTCAGAAGTTGAGGGAGGTCCTGGAAAAGAAGTGAACGGCTCTTTTTTATCAGCTCAAGAAACAGAGACGTTCGCTTCTCCACACATGAAAGAGCGGATCGAACTACTGGTATCTGCACAAGAACTTTATCTCTCTTGAAGGAAGAGGGGCATAGCGGGCGTCAAAGCCCAATGGACGTTGAGATGTCGCATTTTCTCCGAGTATTGATAGCAGAAGATGATCTTCCATCACGGAGGCTTCTTGAAAAGACCCTTATATCAGCAGGATATGATGTTGTGTCCGCAGAGAACGGTCGTGAGGCCAGGGAAATGATTGAAGGGTCTTTCTTTTCAATAGTCATAACCGATTGGATGATGCCGGAAGTGAATGGACTGGAGCTGTGCCGCGCCGTAAGGGAGCGTGATGCCCAAGGATATACCTTTATAGTTATCCTTACCGCGAACAACTCGAAAGACGAGCTTGTTGCCGGACTGGAGGCTGGGGCAGACGACTATATCACCAAGCCGTTTTACCGTGAAGAACTTTTGGCCCGACTCAACATTATTAGGCGCTACCTGGAGCAGGAAAGGTGTCTTAGACAGGCAAATGAGAGAATCAGAACTCTGTCCGTGAGCGATACCCTCACAGGAGCATATAACAGGTACTACTTAAACGAACGTCTGCCCCAGGAGATAGACAGGGCCCGTCGATATGGCCAGCCTCTTTCGATAATAATGTGCGATATTGATCATCTCAAAAAAATCAATGATTTATATGGACATCATTTAGGTGATTTGGTCTTGAAGGAGTTCGTCGATTGCCTGAGGGTGTCCATTAGAGAAGGGACTGACTGGCTTGTGAGGTATGGTGGGGATGAGTTTTTGGCGGTTATGCCCGTGACGGATTTGGAAGGTGCCTATGCGGCCGCAGAGAGGTTTCGCCTCACAGCAACAGAAAGGGCTTTCGGAGTCGAGGACGGTAGAGTATGGATCACAGGCAGTTTTGGCGCAACATGTTTCAGCCCACTTGGCCGGAGTGAGCACGTCACTTCAGAGTCTATGATTATAGAGGCCGATAAATATCTCTATCAGGCAAAGAGGGCTGGCAGAAACAGGGTTAAGGGAGGGCATTTTGTGCGGAGTGTCCATCCATAAATGGACCTCTTGACTACATCTGCGCCAAACTCGGGTCTTAACTCTCAGAATACTTCACGTATTACTGCGGTTAGGATCCTTGTACTCCTAAGATTTTAAACAAAATTATCTGTTTGCGGATGGACACTCGGGAGGAGAAAATACATGGAAATAGCCAAACTGGCGGAAGACTTGGGGCTGGGTATAGACGATATTAGTGAACTGTTAGAACTCTATGTGCAGACAACCTCATGCAACCTGGAAGAATTGCGAGCCGGCCTCAACGCCAAAGATGCGGATGAAGTCCACAAAAAGGCCCATTCCATCAAAGGGGCTTCCGGTAACCTGGGTCTTCATGAACTGTACCGACTGGCAAAGGAGATTGATGACTTGGCTATCGTTGGTTCTTTGGAGGGATTGGAGGCTCTGGTTCAGCTCTTCCAGAAGGAATTCGAGAACTTTGCGGAAG
>JAXHTA010000080.1:0-11030 GCA_034190285.1 Thermodesulfobacteriota bacterium
CGGAGTGGAGAGGGTGAATCTTTGGAAGGTGTATTCCGGGCCGCTAAAGACAAACGTACATTCAGACATGCTCCTAAGCTTGAGCCCTCTGCAGTGCAACAAAATCTTGCAGGAAAAGTCTACAAACGAATTCGACAAAGGCTCCCTCCAAGAATAGTCAAAAGACTTGAGGAGCGCTTTAGAAATGAGGGCCATTATATCAACACGGTCAGCTACTATCCTTTTCCTATCCTTGCTGACAAAAAATCAAAGAATCTCATCAAAGATCTCGTTGATTGGGGACATACTTATGCAGCCATTCTGAAGAAGGTCGCTTCTGCCTATCGCCAGCCTGGCAATAGATACTGCCGCCGTTTTTTACATCACGCCCTGATCAAGTATATTCCTCCTCACTTGTTGCATCTTATAGAAGGCTATCGTACCATTGATGATTTAGCCGGGGCACACTTGGGTGATGACAACATGCAAGGGAAAAGTATCGAGTGGAACCTTGGAGCCGTGGGGGGATTGGATGAGGGGTATCTGGTAGCCCAGGAAGTGGCGCAAAGCCTGGCGGCTGATTTTGACTATGCCGGTACACCTTTCCTGCCTGTTGAACGCGATGCGGTTGGGGCAATTCGCGAGGCCCTGCATTGGGCTTATGAAAGCTTCTGCCTTGCTAATGGTATACTGCCAACCCAAGAGCCCTTTATCGCCTGTGTCGAATACGATGATATCTACGGCTCAACGGTAAGCATCTGCGATCGTTTGGAGCAACGTGGTGAGAAAATATCTCTTTGTTTCGGCCATGAGTTGGTATACCGTGATGACAGACTCTTCACTCCTCTCGGTCAACCCATTGATATACTCTACATGGACTGCCACTTCGAAGATCTTTCCCCGGGACATCCGATCTTAGAGGCAATTGGGGCGAATAAGGTTGCGGTGGATGGTTCCCCTTTCGCCCGTTTGGTGCTCCGCTCTAAGGTCATTTTGGCTCTACTGTGCTCCCCTGTTTTCTTAAGGCATCTTGATCTGGATAACTATGAAAGGGACATGCTTGGACACCATCTCATGCCCACATACCTATGGCGCAGGAAGACCTTCAAAGACCGAAGGAAACCCTTTTCTGTGGTCTTTCAAAGCTTGCTCTCCGACCAAAATATGGATACTACATGGTTCCCTTTGAAAAAATCGAGAGCACTAAACGGAGAAAACAAGGAAGAGAAATTTGTAGTCAAGATCGGAATCGGAAGCGTCTACGGCGGTTCTGCCGTATCAGTTGTCCTCCAGGAAAAAGGCAAGTACCAAACAAAAGACGCGGCCTATCTGATCTCAAGACTGATCCGGAACTTGGCTGCTGAAAACGCTTCCATAAGAGGTAAAAGACTTCACAACATACTTAAGGCCCCCTTAAAGAATGAAATTAAAGATCTAGCCCTCCGGGCTGCAAGCCGAAGGTTGGCGACTGACGGTGAAGAGAATTGTCACGCAAAAGACCCCTTCTGGCAGGAAGTTGAAGAAATCTGGCGCAATCTCTTAAGCGATTTCTCCACCAAAGACTGCCATGCGATTTCACCTGATGAATTTGTGCGTGCTTTGATCATGCCATTAAGTGTCTATTTTGACATTGACTTGGCAAAAGCAAAATCAACCTGCCGCCACATGTGGTCAAGACTGGAAAAGGATATACAAAAGATCTTGCTTGTACCTCCAGAGGCATTGAAAACTACAAGGGCGCTGGAACGATGTCTCATGACTCTGGGGCAAACCCTGGCTTCCATCCGTTTTCAAGAACAAGTCGGGCCAAAGATATTCGGTCATTTGATGGCTGACCTGAAAAACGTTGTAAGCCCGCAAGAGCAGGTGACCTACAGACAACTTATCTCCAGGGTAATGCATATTGTTGATAGCTTTTTTGAAAAAAGATTTGGAATTTCCCTCCCGGCTAAAGTGAGGGGGCGCTTGTTATCAATTCTTTTGACGCCATTTATTCAAGAACAATTGATATCAGTGAACCCTATAGTATTACAGCACTATTTACCATCAGATGTCTTGGAGGGCGAATCCGGGCTCCATATAACAAACCGAATACATGTTCTTTTTACAAGAGACGGACCTCAAGTCAGCATAGCAGGGACCCAGGTCTTCTTTCTAAAGGAACTCAAACCGGACAACCGATATAAGATGACCGCTTCATTATGGGTCAATAAGTGAGGTGTCCAGCATAGAGTCAATGAAGATGGGTAGTTAGGGGTGATTTTCAAACAAGAGAAAGAGACCATGGCCTATCCCGACAGATCAATACACTCCCTGGGCCGCTTGAGTCCGAGGGATTACTATATAATATATGGAAACCTCTCGTATGAAGTTGACGAGGAACACACCGATAGGGAGCTAACCAGGTCTGAGATGGAATTGATGTATAATCATCTATCAGGGGTGAAAACCTCGGTCCATCTCTGCTGCGGTGCAGGAAGGCATGTAGAGGCCTTTGGGAATATAGGTATTCTATCCATTGGTATTGATCTTAGCCCATACCTGATATCCACCGGCAACAGAAAACTTAGGCAACTCAGCCTTTCGGAGAAGGCTCTGTTGGCTGTCGGTACTGCAACCGTAGCCCCTATCCGTTCCCAAAGTATTGACTGCGTTACCCTTTTAGGTAATAGCTTCTCTCTTTTCGATGAAACGGAGGTAGAACATCTATTTGTGGAAATCAGGCGTATCCTCGCCTCCTTTGGCCTTGTCATACTAGATATCCCCTGCACCGGGCACGTTATTGATCACTTTTCTCATGGCCTCACAAAGACCTCTCGGAAAATCAAAACAAACACTCTGGGTGAAGTGGATATTGTGTGGACTCGGCAACTCGACAGGGAAGGTCAAAAGGTCGATTCTCTTGAAACATACACCTTTCTTGACGAGAATGACTGTATACAGGTAAAAAAAATCAGTTTTTCCTTTTATCTGTATAAACCAGAAAAGATATGCACGATTGCCTCAGCAGCAGGGCTTCGACTCTCAAGTGTCATGGAACATAATGACACATCAGGGCGTTATCTGGGGATGCTGCGTCGACGAATCTTCTTGATCCTGAAGGCAGATGCTTAAGTCATGTACAAGTCAAACTGATATCATAGCGGTTACCGATTAGGGAGATAGTAAGACTTTGGCAGATGACCCCGGAGCTTCGTTTTGGGGTCATCTGTCAAAGAGTTGCGGGAGCTAAGGTGTTGCGAGCTTTGGATGATATCTTTTTTCTAGGCCATTCAACATCAGTTTCAGGACTTTAGGTTTGTCTTTGGCAAGTCTTTCTTCAATTTCGTCAACAATACCAAGGTAAGGTATGCGTAACCCATGGTAGCTAACTGGTTCTCCTATTTGGTTAAACAACAAGCCGTATCTTTTTAGTGCATAGAAAAGTTTCTTTTCTGTTATCAGAAATAAGTGACTGATTCCCCTTCTCTTGCTTGCGTGGTATACTAGGCGGTAAAGACCAAGTACAATCACCGGCCTTTTTCTCTTTTCATATTCTCCCGGCATGGGGCCATCATCCGGCAATACTCCTCCCTCGGATCTGACAAGATAGGATTCCACTCCATAAAAGCCATCCTCTTTTCGCCTGCGGTAATCCTTGCTTACTGCAAGACGTGAAATCTCTGCTATTCGATCCGGGTGCGGCCTTTTTCCGATAAAGTTGATCCTCCTGACTGCATGTTCAATGGGAAAGCCCTTTTCAGAATTAAGAACGAGTCTAAGGGTGCCTATTATTTCTTGGTTTTCATTCAAGGCGGCAAAATGGATTGAGTAAGGCTCATATGCATCAGTCTCAATTCCTCCGGGATGGTCTTCCGGCCTCTCAAATCCGAATTCTTCAACATACACCTTATAGCGCAGTCGATAAATAGCCGCTCTAAGATCTTCCGAATCTGCCTGGACAAATTTGAATCCCCCAATTGTGAACATCGTCAAGCCCTCCTTTCAGTCGCTCAAGGCATAATTTTCCAAAGCCGGACCTAACTTCTCAAAAAGTCCCGGTATACAAAAGGGCCATGCGGGTCTCTTTTTTAAAGGCCGCAACATAAACTCTTACGCCGCACGTTCAACGCCCCCTGGCCAATTAAATACTACCTCAGTACAGGCGGAAAGGCGACCGCTTATTGAGTGGGCCTCCTCTGGGGCTGTCCTCGGATGAATTTTACAGCAACACCGCCGTCTTCTGAAATGAGGCAAAACTTTGCGGCCTTTAAAAAAGAGACCCGCATGGCCCTTGGATAGGAGGATATACCCGGACTTTTTGAGGAGTTACAGCCGGACAGGATAACTCGTTAATCCATTTCACCTTTTATTGAATGACATTCTCTGCAACAAATAGCTTTTCTATCATCGACCTTCTTATAAGAGGAATGGGGATTGAGCCGTAATTTATCAACCCATGGTGAAAGAGGGAAAGGGAAAATTTGTCTTTGAATTTTTTTTCGAGATGGCCACTGAGGTTCATTAGTTCAATTTTCCCAATCAGATAGGAAGATGCCACTCCGGGATTAAGATAGTATTTTTCGCATTCTACTTTGGCCGTCTCATACGGGAGTGAGTTCTTTTCGGAAAAATATCGAATGGCCTCTTCAATTGATATCCGGTTGGTTCCAAGATTGATGTCTACATAGACACGATGGGCGCGCATAAGTTCGGCCTTCTTTTGAAAAAAGATCATTTCATCGGCCTCTTCACCATCTTTAAGGGTCTTTGCATATTCTCTGGCAAAAATATCCTCTACATAAAGAGCAAACCCTTCGTCAAAAGATAGGTTGGTTGAAAACTTGAAGACTTCATTTTCGAGTTTTGGCACCCTGTCAGACTGCAAATGGTGACCGAGGAGTTCGTGAATAATCATGCTATTCATCATTTGATGATGATAAATATACCTTGTCTGATGGAATTCCTCTTTGGAGAGGGGCTCCCTTGCCGGACATATCCACAATATACCCTCTTTTTTTACGGTCTCGTATGGGCCACAGGAAATATACGAAGCTAAGGGAGAGGTACTACGCTTGTAGATCGGAGTCCATTCTATTGTGGGTTGCTGGCCGGTAGGTATCAGGTTAGTGTCACTGCAAAATTCAAAGTATTCCTCAGACTTTTTCTGAAAATAGTCCATTAAATAAGCATTTACACCAAGCGTGGAATAGGGAACCAGGTTCCTTTCTACAAGCCCCTCAAAATACCCTTCGACATCACGTCCGCTTATATCCTTCATATCTTCTGTGAGTGATGCAATCTTTTTTTCAATGATTTTCAGGAGACTATCAATATTGTGATCGAGGAGATATTTCTTGATGAAAAGGTCTCTGAAAAAATTCTTTGCCCGTCTTAATTTCTGATAATTCAAAGGTACCACTTCCAGGCTTCGCACAAAATGGCCAAACCTTAGCAGACTCTCAATAGTGAACGGGATAACTCCAATCAATTTTTCTTTAAATTCCCGAGATAGCTCTAAAGAATAAATGAATTTACGATAATCAGTCTCCAGGAATTCCTGGAAATACGCTACCAGATACAGGGCGAGATTCCTGCTGATTGGGGTGGTATAGGAGAGCCACTCTTTACTGTTTTCAAAGAGGATAGGAAATCCGCTTACCCTTGAAACCAGCGAATTAACAATGTCTTTTTGGATGGCCTCATCCTCGGCTTTTTCAAGCAGGTGGATCAAATAGTCAATGGATTCAAGAGCATGATTTACGAAAAAATCTGGTCTGCAATAAGGTTTAACAAACTTTAAATGAAATAGGGTGCTGTCTATGACGTTCTTTAAAACGAGCGCATCGATTTCCATGGAGTCCTTGACCAGATCCCTGTAGTGTTCAAGAAATGTCATCTTCTCTCTCACTCCTTCCCTATCCCATCTCCCTATGGTATCGTCATAGTCATGGGCCCCAAGTAGAGTGGCCTTGGTCGGGAAAAACATGAAATACCTGTCACGGAATTCTTGAATTATTCTTGAGATATTATCCTTTATCATAGAAACTCCAGGTTCACGCAATCTAGTCATTGCCGAGCATTTTATACAACAAGAAGAAAAAGTAAAGCAAAACAACTATTGGTTTTCACATGATAATACACTCGCCTTCTCAAGCGAAATTCTCAATTCACACAGTGGTCATGTGCCATGGGGCAACGCAAGAGCAGATCATGACGCTCAGGTTGATTTTTCTCGCCTAATTTGATAGGTATGGGAGATCCATCCACTCTATGTCTAAAGCAAACGGTCCAACGCTCATGCCTGACGAAGAGAAGCCCACTTACCAAGCAGAGGCCGAAAGTCTCTCCTTCCTGAAAAAAGTTCCTCTTTTCGCCTCCCTGGCAGAGGAGGATATATTGGGATTGTCCCAGGAATTAAAAGTCGTGAAGATATCCCGGGGGCAAGAGGTCTGCAGGGAGGGCGAGCCCGGGGATTCTCTCTACATCATTCGTTCCGGAATAGTCATAGTATCAACCCAAGAAAACGGTGAAGCAAAGATCGTAAATCAGCTCCACCGGGGAGACTTTTTTGGGGAGGTCTCGCTTCTCACAGGTGAACCCAGGTCGGCCACGGTAGAAGCCCTTCTGGATGTTGAGCTATTCGTCCTTTCTAAGACCAGCTTTGAAAATATCATTAGAGATAAACCATTGGTGAGCGTCCACTTAAACCGCATTCTATCTCACCGTCTACAACAAAGTCTCTCTACGAATCAACTTGCTGTTTCCCCGTGCTTCTATTCCATAATAGGCTCACAAAAGGGTTTAGGAAGTAGCGTCTTCATCGAAAACATCGCCGCTATCCTTGCTTTGGAGGTGAAAAGGCGCGTTTTAATCGTCGCCCTTAACGAAGGAGGAATACGAGGGCAGGTCGCAGGTCTTAGCACCGCTCCAGTGCCAGATCAGCAGTTACTGGAGGACGTGCCCCTTCCTTACAGAGATTTGCTCAGCAACTGCTGGTTTGATTGCCCATCCGGTTTTACTATGTTTTCTTTTCCTTCTCCCAGGGACAAGAAATTACTGGCCATTATAAGATCGAATCTCTCTTTCGTCCTGGGGATAGTGAGAAGAAGATTTGACTATGTTCTTTTTGACCTCGCGCCTGCCTTGAATCCCATTTCAAAGAGAGTATTGAGACTGTCAGACAAAGTCCTCTTCCTTTCTACTACCACTAGTGAAGGAGTCAGCCTGGCCAAAAAGAAACTGCACGAAATAAAGACCATAGTGGGACAAGACCCCTCTACAGTCTCGGTCGGAGTGAGCTATTTGATTGGAGATTCCGGGCTACACCGGCCCCTCATAAGGGAGATATTGGAAATTCCCGAAGTGCCTGATGTCTGGGTTAGCAGGAGGGATCAAAAGACCGAACAAGAGAGGAAGGCCGTTTATCCAAGAAAAATGACCGGAGCCAGGAAGGTAGCCCGGGAGATAGGCGGTATTCGAATCGGCCTGGCCCTTGGGTCAGGTGGGGCCAAGGGCTGGGCCCACGTCGGGGTCTTAGAGGCATTGGAAAAAGAGAATATCACAATAGACATGATCACAGGCACCAGCATCGGTGCACTAGTGGGAGCAACTTATGCCAAGACCAGTTCTGCCGAAGATACTTATCGTTTGACCATCGGCAAATTCCCGGACAAAAGATCGGCAAGGAAAAATGTCTTTGATTATACCATCCCTTTCAAGGGTTTCATTAAAGGGAATAAGATACTGCAAATGCTTGAAGAAGGCCTGGAAAATGCGGATTTTCTTGATCTGACCATCCCGTTGGCAGTGACTGCCGTGGACATAAATAATGGTGAGGTGGTCATTCTTGACAACGGGCCCGTTGCCGAGGCTGTGAGGGCCAGCATTGCGATACCAGGTGTCATTGCACCGGTCAACTTAGGCGGAAGATGGCTGGTGGATGGGGCGCTTCTCAACCCTGTTCCTGCTGATATACTTATCAGAAAAGGGATAAACTTTGTTATCGGCGTATTCTTGGAGAATAAACAGTCCAAAACCGGATGGGACGCAGAACGAGGGCCAAGCATTGTTCAAGTCCTGACCAGATCTTTTGGTATAATCAGCTCTCAGGCCTCCCAGGGCATACCGGATCTTGTCAATATTGCTATTCACCCCCGGGTTGACGGTTTTCGTTGGGATGACTTCCACAGGGGAGAAGATCTGGTAAAGATCGGGCGAGAGGCCGGTTATGAGGTAATTGAAAAGATCAAACAGCTGACTTCTTAGGAGTGTTCAATACCCAATATCGAGTTCCATTATACTCCTGTTAGGGGGGTGATCCAATGACTGAAAACATTGGCGCGCTACTTGCTGAGAGCAGCAAGAGGCATGCCCAGAGACTTGCCTTGAAAGGAAGGAGCGGGAAGAGATTTGAGGAAACCTCATACGGTGACCTATATGAATTGGTAATGAACTTCGGGTCAGGATTGATTTCATTGGACGTTATGCCCTTTGACAGGGTTTTTATCTTGTCAGACAATAGGAAAGAATGGCTTGTGTCAAATATCTCCGTCATGAGCATTGGGGCAATAGACATTTCAAGGGGAAGTGATTCCACCCCTTCAGAGATAGAATACATTCTAAACCACAGCAGCCCAGCGGTAATTATCGTTGAAAATCGTCAACAGTTGAAAAAGGTCACTTCCTTAAAAGCAATGCCGGCAGGAGTGAAAAAAATAGTTGTCCTTGAGGACAAAGAAGGCGGGGAAAGGAAAGAGAATGTTTCCGCCTTTGATGAGGTCCTCGCACAGGGGGCGAAATGTCTGAAAGAAAAGGACAACTCCTTTGAAAGCAGGCTTAAGGCCGTGAGGCTTGAGGATATTGCGACTATAGTCTATACCTCAGGAACCACAGGCCCCCCAAAAGGAGTGATGCTTACGCACCAAAATATTGTGTCCAATGTAGAAGCTACCCTCAAGTCAATAGAGATAAGTCCAGATGATCGCCTCCTTTCCATCCTCCCAAGTTGGCACATGTTTGAAAGGATGGTGGAGTATGTCATCCTGAGCCGGGGAGCAGGAATTGTTTATACCAACCCGAGAAATATCGGAAGGGATATGATCTCGGAGAAGCCCACCCATATTGTTGGTGTCCCAAGGGTCTGGGAGGCATTCTACGAGAGGGTGTCAAAAAAGTTCAAACAGGAAAAGGCGGTTACACGCAAAACAATAGATATCCTCTCTGCATTGGGAAGGAAGTACATCTTTGCAGGAAGGGTTATTCATAACGAAGAATTGGAATTTGTGAGAAGAAAAATTATTCTTCTTGGAAAATGCAGGGCATTTATTATGAGGTCGTTACTGAAACCGGCTTACTGGTTAGGGGATATTCTAGTATATGAGAAGGTGAGAAAGGCCACTGGCGGTCATCTAAGGGCCGCCATAAGTGGAGGGGGGTCTTTTCCCTCTTATCTGGACGAATTCTTCGAGATGGCAGGCATTGACGTAGTCAACGGGTATGGACTGACTGAGACCTCCCCTATCCTGACCATGCGAACCCTGGATCATAATGTTAGAGGCACGGTTGGTAGGCCCATCTCAGGTACCGAGATAAATATTGTTGATGAAAAGGGAAATGATGTCCCCCAGGGAGAGCAGGGTCTAATACTGGCCAGGGGTCAACAGGTGATGAAAGGATATTTTAAAGATGAAGAGGCTACCGGAAAGGTGATGAAGGAAGGAGGCTGGTTTGATACCGGAGACCTGGGGAAGATCACCCTAAGCGGAGATCTGGTTATCACCGGCAGGGCTAAGGATACTATTGTGCTGCTGGGGGGAGAAAATGTTGAGCCGGAGCCGATTGAAATGGTCTTAAAGGAGAGTGATTATATTGAAAATGTTATGGTAGTGGGGCAGGACAGAAAACACCTTGCCGCCCTGATATGTCCTAACTACCCGATGCTTTCAGAATACCTTGGGGAAAGGGAGACCAAGCCAGAAAACATCCTGCAAGACTCTTCGGTAGATGATTTGATCAAAAAAGAAATAGCAGCCAGGATACAGGAGGCAAACGGATTCAAATCCCATGAGAGGATCATCAAGTTCACGCTCATGAAAGAGGACTGGTCGCGGGAGAATGGTCTTTTGACCGCGACCTTGAAATTGAAAAGGAACGTAATTACTGAACGATATCAAAGTGTTATTAAGGCAATGTATGAATGAAGGCAAAATGGAATTTTTAAACACTTAATATAAGGAGTCACCCATTGATGTCTCTACCAAGAAAGATCTCAAAAGGTATCAGTCCATTAATTTTCTTTGGTCTTATCCTGTTGATTGTCACATCATCTGGTCTTGGGGAAATGAACCCCCAGGGAAAGGGGCCCAGCGGCCAGGGAGGAAACCTGGTCGACATCAAGATAGAAGAAAAAGGAGGCTCCATCCAGATCATGGTCCTGGCTGACGGTACTATCAGTAACTACAAATCCTTTGAACTTACAGGACCATCTCGTCTGGTAATCGATATTTTGGGGTTTAAATCCGTTTACCCCGAAAAGAGTGTTTCAGTAAACCACTCTCTTTTGGAAAGGATTAGGATTGGTTGTTCTCCGGAAAAGGTTCGGCTGGTGCTGGATATCCCGAAAGGCAGGTTCGCCCATAAGATCATTGACAGGGGAGAAACACTCCTGGTCCTCCTTGGTCCCGAATCAAAAGATCTGCCAACTCCCTCACCCCGGGTACAAGAAGAAGAGGCACTAGAGAAAGTAGAACAGACTGCCGCTGAAACCGGGGCAAGGCAGGTTGAAAGTGGCCCCGAGGAAAAAATCGTCCAGAAGATCCCAAAAGAGGAGCAGCCCCCCCTTCAAACCATAAAAGAGCCATTATCACAGGTGCCTCCAACACAAGAGCTTTCAGGAAAAGAGATTGTCCAGAAGGTATATGACCGGGATGATGGAGAGGATTCTCACATCAAGAGCGAAATGGTCCTGCTCGATTCCAGGGGAAATAGACGGGAAAGAGAAATGGTGGTTCAGATGAAGGATTATGGGCAACTTACAAAAACATTGATCAGGTTCACTAAACCTGCGGATA
>JAXHTA010000081.1:0-11029 GCA_034190285.1 Thermodesulfobacteriota bacterium
CCTTAAGGCCGCACCGCAGAAGATCGGGACCAATTCAAGTTTGATGGTACTATTCCGGATAGCACGCTTCAGTTCTTGTACTTCGACCTCTTCTTCTGAGAGGTATTTGTCCATTATCAGGTCATCTTTGTCGGCCAGGGTCTCCAGAAGCAGATCTCTGTACCTGGAAACATCATCCATAAGTTCCAGTGGAATGGGCAACTCCCTGAATTCGGCGCCAAGCGTTTCTTCTTCCCACAGAATGGCTTTCAAATGGATCAGGTCAATCACGCCCTTTAGATCATCCTCTATGCCCCAGGGCAACTGAAGGACGAGAGGAACCGCGCCAAGCCGCTCCTTGATCATCCGTATGGTCCTGTTGAAATCGGCTCCGACTCGATCCAGTTTGTTTATAAATGCAATTTTTGGGACATTGTAACTGTCGGCCTGGTGCCAGACTGTTTCAGACTGGGGTTCAACTCCTCCCACAGCGCAAAAGACACCGATAGCACCGTCCAGGACCCGGAGCGAACGCTCTACTTCAATAGTAAAGTCTACGTGACCCGGGGTATCTATGATGTTGACGGTGTGCCCTCGCCAATTGCAGGAGGTCACCGCAGAAGTGATCGTAATGCCCCTTTCCCGTTCCTCCAACATCCAGTCCATAGTGGCTTCGCCATTATGAACTTCGCCCATCTTGTGAACGCGTCCTGTATAAAAAAGGACGCGTTCCGTTACGGTTGTCTTACCAGCGTCAATGTGAGCCATGATCCCAATATTGCGAATCTTTGCCAGTTTTTGTAAGGGTGCCATAAAAAGTCGGTTTCTCTCAAATAAAGGCGACTACACTGCATGTTCATAGTAGCATGACTTAGCTTGTTGAAACCCGCCAGTGGGGCGGTTGACAAGAAGGGTAAATCTAAGGTATCTTGCTTGACCTGTCAAGGCAATATGAACTGAGCCGGCTACTATCAGTTAGTATGTAAATGCCCGCATACTCTACCCTAACGTTGCATAGATCTTTGGCCCAATAACGCTAAGCTCTTTTTATATCAGGCCATCAAGAAACGTTATGCCATTTCCAGTATCTCACGTATGTTTAATACGCTTTCACTCCCGGAAATGTCCTGACGTTTCTTGCTGACCTAATCTAAAGCGTTTTGAACTCAGATTTTGTGCGACGTTAGGATCTATTCAACATTCTAAGGCAGAATGGAAAGAAGAGACCCGACGCTGAATAGTAAAACCTTCCGGGTCCCAGACCCTCTAGAGTTGGAATATGCAATCGGTGGCTTGAGTGGTCAGAGACTAATCGAGATGTTCAGCCTCCTGCTGAATCACTTCGGTCCCCAAGACTGGTGGCCTGCAGATACGGCACTAGAGGTGATGGTCGGGGCCGTCCTTACCCAGAATACAAATTGGAAGAACGTGCAGAGGGCGATTGAGAACTTGAAGAAGAGGGGGTTGCTCTCTCTGGCTGGGCTTCAGGCCGTGGCAGTCACTGAACTGGCGCAAGAGATTCGGCCGGCAGGTTATTTCAATATTAAGGCTGGACGGCTCAAGAACTTGATCGATTTTATCGGGGATCGCTACCATGGAGATCTTTCCAAGTTCTTGGAGGATGAGACCGAAATCCTCAGGCAAGGTCTTCTGTCCGTAAAGGGGATCGGCCCTGAAACCGCGGATAGCATCCTGCTATACGCCGCCGGTCGTCCCGTATTCGTGATTGATGCATACACCCATCGCATTCTGAGCCGTCATGGTATGACAAACGAGCAGACAACCTATATCGAACTGCAGAATTTCTTTGTGGATCATCTCCCTGAAGATACAGCCCTTTTCAATGAGTTTCACGCATTGATTGTGCAGACGGGCAAGAATTACTGCCGAAAAAAATCACTTTGCCATTCCTGCCCTCTTAAAGAATGGGAGCGGAAGCAATAAGTTGTTGGTTCTGTCGACTTGTGACGCAAGCGATTCAAAGGGTCAATCCCAGGCCCTTTTTGGCGTTGCAGTTGACTTTTGGACATTTCTTGGTCTAATTTGCTGCATTGGAAAATACATTTTAACCTTATACTGGAGCGACAATATGATCAGCCGCTACACTCTACCTGAAATGGGGCGCATTTGGGAGCCTGAGAACAGATATGCCAAATGGCTGGAGGTGGAAATTGCAGCCTGCGGTGCCATGGCACAGGAGGGCCTTATTCCCGGCGAGGCATTTGAAAACATCAAGGAGAACGCTTCGTTTAGTGTTGACCGTATCCTTGAAATCGAAAAGGAGACCAAACATGATGTTATAGCGTTCTTGGCAAACGTGGCCGAACATGTGGGTCCTGATGCCCGATATATCCACCTGGGCTTGACATCTTCGGACATCCTGGACACGAGTTTTGCACTCCTCCTGCAAGAGGCCATGGGTTTGATCCTTAAGGGTGCCAGGGAATTCATGGATGTAATCAAGAACAGGGCAATAGAGCATAAACATACTACCATGATCGGGCGATCCCACGGTATTCATGCCGAGCCCATTACTTTTGGGCTCAAGCTGGCTGTCTGGTATTCCGAGATGAAACGGAACTTGAGACGGCTGGAGGAGGCCCAAGATGTCATAGGATATGGGAAGATGTCCGGTGCTGTGGGTACGTTTGCAAACGTCACTCCCAAAGTCGAATCTATGGCCTTAGAGACACTCGGCCTGAAACCGGCAGAGATATCTACTCAAATCATTCAACGCGACCGCCATGCCCAGTATTTCACAAGCTTAGCGATTCTTGGTGGTACCCTAGAAAAGATCGCGGTGGAGATACGGCATCTTCAGAGGACAGAAGTCCTTGAGGCAGAGGAGCCCTTTGCAAAGGGGCAAAAGGGATCCTCTGCAATGCCACACAAGAAAAACCCGATTGGATGTGAGAATATCACAGGCCTGGCACGTCTTGTGCGCTCCAATTGCCTGGCCGCCATGGAAGACATGGCCCTATGGCACGAGAGGGACATAAGCCATTCCTCGGTGGAAAGGGTGATCGGTCCGGACAGTACTATCCTGGTTGATTTTATGATTCATCGTCTGACTAGGATCTTAAAGGGTCTGGTGGTCTATCCTGATCGAATGATCGAAAACCTCGAAAAGACAAAGGGGCTGATTTTCTCACAGCAGGCGCTCATTAAGCTGGCGGAAAAAGGAGTCGCAAGGCAAATAGCCTACGATCTGGTCCAGAGAATCGCCATGAGAGTTCTGGAAGGCGGCCAAGAGTTTAAACGGCTAATTATGGAAGATCAGGAGATTGGGGAATATCTGAGCAAGGGGGAAATCGAAGAGGTATTTGACCTGAATTATCATTTGAAACACGTGGACGACATATTTCAAAGGGTATTTGGCGCCTGAAAGGCAGGTCCGGTCCGGAGACGGCTGGGAATATCTCTGAAGAGAAGGATATGATGCTGATTGATTTCCAACCCTGCCTGGTGGTCAAGAGTAGAGGTGCTACCCAGACCCTTGTCAGAGATCCATTCTCAAGACCTTGGCTCCCCTGATTTTTCTTTCTTTAAGTTCGACCAATGCCTTATTCGCATTTTCCAACGCAAATTCCTGAACCTCAGGTCTTATGGGAACACGGGCAGCCAGTTCCAGGAATTCGCTTACATCTCTTCTGGCCACATTGGCGACGCTCTTTATTTCTTTTTCCAGCCACAGATGAGAGGGGTAATCGAGCCCCAAGAGATGCTCCTTGTCCGCGTCCTCTTTTCGTATTGCATTGATGACCAGCCTTCCACCGTTCTTTAGATTTTTCAAGGCCTCAACTACGGGCTTCCAGGCCGGAGTAGTGTCGATTATACAATCCAGTTTTTCGGGCGATTCTTCTTCGGTTTCACCAGCCCAGAAGGCACCAAGATCCCTGGCGTAATCCCTTTCCTTTTCACTTCTGGCAAAAACGAAGACCCTGGATTCTGGATACATGTGCCCAACTACTTTCAAGACAAGGTGAGCTGAGGCACCGAATCCGGTAAGCCCCAGATTTTGACCGTTTCTGATAGCAGTGAGTCTGAGGGATCGGTAACCAATCGCGCCGGCACAGAAAAGGGGAGCAGCTTCCAGGTCGGAAAATAACTCAGGAATCCTGAAGGCAAAATCTTCGTTGACTACCATATACTCGGCATACCCGCCATTTGCATCACGGCCGGTGGCCTTGAAGTCTTCACATAGATTCTCACTACCTCCGAGGCAGTATTCGCACGCTCCGCATGCAGAATAGATCCATCCTATTCCCACCCTGTCTCCGACATTGAACCTGCCTGCCTTCTTTCCCTTTTCTGCCACTCTTCCCACAACCTGATGGCCCGGAACAACTGGTAGCCGAGGTGGTGGTGTCCTCCCTTCGATCTCATCCAGCTCCGTATGACAAACCCCGCAAGCCGACACTCTCAAAAGTATCTCGCTATCTGCCGGGACGGGATCTGCCAGGATAGATATCTCCAGGGGGTTTTTGGTCTCCGTGAAACTGGAGATAGTATTTAATACCATTGCCTTCATTTCAGTCTATCCTCCTATCTTAATGGACCACCCATCAGAAAGGTGCGGGGTGGCAAGAGTTTGGAAAACAGAGGCCAGAAGTCATAATAACTTGACAGCAAAATAAATTTATCAGGATTTTGAGACGTCGGCGTTTAATCAAGTAATCTTATCACAGAACCCCCATGTTTCCCAATCATAACCAGCAAAAATCAATTGTGCCGGGTGTATGACTGCGCTGTTGGCTCAGATGGGTCTTGGATATCCTACCGGTGCCATTACAGAAAAACCTTGACACAGTCGGGCCGCAGTGTTATCAATCCCAACGTTTGTGAATAGGCATGGTCACTCGTCAGTCAGCGCCCATTCGGAAATGGCCCTTTTTCCGCAATCCTGTTTCTGCCCGTGCGTATGGATATGCAGACAGGTCAATTTGCGAGGCTGGTTTTGGGGCTCATTGTCATTGCGCCTCCGTCCAACCCCCGACTCTCTTGACCTTGCGAAAAACTGTTCATTTCTGGAACGGGGAATCTGCTGCAAAGCAGTGGGACTGAGCATCCTTAAGAATCAAAGAATTGGACGCCACACGGTGCTCCAGTCTCCATGGATGGGCACAGAATTGGCCGAGGAAAAGAAGAAAGGAGGAGAAAGTGAATATTATCGTATGTCTAAAACAGGTGCCAGATACGGAGGCACTTATCAGGGTTGCATCTGACGGCAAGTCTATTGCAACAGATGATATCAAATGGGTCATGAATCCCTATGATGAATACGGTGTGGAAGAGGCCCTGGTCCTGAAAGAGAAATTCGGAGGAGAAGTCACCGTTGTGGGACTGGGTCCCAAGAGGGTGACAGAAGCGATCCGCACTGCCCTGGCCATGGGGGCCGATAAGGGAATACTAATTAGTGACGAAGCTCTGGAGGGGAGTGATTCCATTGCCACGGCAAAGGCCCTGGCCGCTGCCATTAAGGATCTTGAATATGACCTGATTTTCACCGGTCAGCGCGGTGTTGATGATGATATGGGTGTTGTCGGTGGGGCACTGGCGGAATTCCTGGGTATTCCCCAACTTTCCCTGATCGTAAACGTAGAGGTGGCCGAGGGCGGGAAGTCCGTAAAGGTGAACAGGCCTGTTGAGGGCGAGACTCTCGTCATTGAATCCAGCCTGCCCGCACTTATCACAGCTCAAAAGGGCCTGAACGAACCGAGATATGCCTCTTTACCCGGGATCATGAAGGCCAAGAAGAAACCTCTTGAGGAAAAGACCCTGGCCGACCTGGGTTTGGACGCGGCAGAATTCGGCGAGGCCGCAAGGAAGGTTAAGATTCTGGAATTGACGCCTCCGCCGGCAAGGGAAGCAGGAAAGATCGTTGAGGGAGAGACGCCCGGGGAAAAAGCCGCTGAGTTGGCCAGGCTTCTCCATGAGGAAGCTAAGATAATCTGAGGAAACAACAAGTGAGGAGATAAATACATGGCAAATGGAGTTTGGACTGTAGCCGAGCAGAGACATGGAGAGTTCAGAAAAGTCACCTATGAGATCGTTAGTGAAGGAAGACGTCTGGCCGATGCACTCGGCCAAGATCTGACAGTCGTTTTGCTTGGCTCCAATATAAAGGAAAAGGCCGCTCAGCTTGGGCATTACGGTGCCGACAGGGTGTTGGTAGCCGACGATCCAAGGCTGGAACCTTACACTACCGACGCTTATTCGTCAGTCATTTCGCAACTGGCAAAGGCCGATGAGCCAGCCATTCTGTTGATGGGCGCATCCGTCCAGGGGAAGGACCTGTCCGCCAGGTTGTCGGGCAGTCTGAGCGTTGGAATGGCCCAGGACTGCACGGCCTTTTCAGTTGAGGATGGAAATCTCTGCGCGACAAGACCTGTTTACGCTGGAAAGGCCTATGCAAAGGTGACCTATCAAGACAGCTGGCCTCAAATGGCCACGGCCAGACCGAATGTGATGAGCGTAAGTGATCCCGATACGTCCAGATCGGCGGAAATCGTTGATGCCTCTTTCAGCCTAGATGACAGTGCCATTAAGACCAAAGTTGTGGATGTGCTCAAGGATGAAAGCGGCAAGGTTGACCTGACAGAGGCTGATAAGATCGTCTCCGGCGGCAGAGGCATGAAGGGCCCCGAAGGTTACGGTATCCTGGAAGAACTCGCTGACCTTTTAGGGGCCAGTGTGGGCGCTTCGCGTTCGGCCGTGGATGCCGGATGGAGGCCCCATACGGATCAGGTAGGCCAGACCGGAAAGGTCGTTTCTCCGAACCTTTATGTTGCCTGCGGTATATCCGGTGCAATTCAGCATCTGGCAGGCATGAGCACCTCAAAGGTGATCGTTGCAATCAACAAAGACGCTGACGCTCCTATATTTCAGAAGGCGGATTACGGCGTGGTAGGCGACCTGTTCGAAGTGGTTCCCGCCCTAGCCAAAGAAGTGAAAAAGTATCTCTGAAAAAAATCTGGAAACACCAGTCCCTGGATTCTCGCGTGAGTTGGGATAACGCTTGCATATTTTGCAGGCACCTCAGCGGGAATCCAGAGAGCCATATAAGATCAAATTCAAAAATCCTTCCAGGGATAATTGCTTAAGCTCATTTCTCAACTCCCGCTCGCCCACATGTTCAGTGGATACATCCTCCCATGTTCTGGGCTGAATAAGGGCCTCAAATCGTTCTTTGTCAGGATTCTTCAGCCAGGCCTTTACCAGTTCAACGGGCTGTCTAATTTCTTCTAACTCCTGCCACATGGCCAGGGCTATCTCTTCAGGGTTGCCGGATGCCAAGTGCGGAGCAGCAAAAAAACTGTCGAGTAGTACCGGTACAGGGAGGTGTATCTCTCTTTCAATGAGATCACGTAGTTTTTCAATGTAGGCCGCCTTGAAGATTCGCCCGTTCATCTTATCAATATCCACATTTCCTTCGACCATAACACCATATTTCAGCCTCAGGGACCTGTCGCCTTTCAGGGGCTCAGGGACCCATGGATAAAATTCGATCTCTGCTTCAGGCCCTTTGTGTGATTTTCTTTGGGGCCGTTCATTCGTCTCAGGTTCTGGCAGGTGCGCGGGAAAGCCTTCCACTATCTGGACAAATGTGCCGGGCCTTAAGGGATGGAAACTGCCGTCCTCAGCAACGAGACCCATCTCATGATGTCCACATGCGGGGCACTCTCTGGATGTGATGACTCCAGTTCGTTTCATGTCTTTTCTGATCTCCACGGTTATCTGGCCCTCCCGGGCCTTGATGCCTTTCGAGGTCAGCGGGGAACACTGACAAAATGTCAAGTTTGGCATTTATGCCTTGTGGGCTGGGCAGGCATGGTAACCAACAGGGCCAAGGCAAATTGACAGTTATTCCTTGTTTTGGTCCGACTCAAAATCAGGCAAGAGAGGTCTTTATCACATCGGCGATCTGTCCGCAATATTCAATGGTTAGGCCATCTGTTGGGCCCTCGACCATTACACGGCAAAGGTCTTGCGTGCCGGAATAGCGCACCAACACCCGGCCCCGGTCCCCTAGTTCTGCTTCGACCTGCTTGATTGCCTTCACCACCCGGGGTATTGTTGAGATGTCTGGTTTGTTCTTTACCTTTACGTTTACTATGTGTTGAGGAAAGATTTCCATCATCGCCGCCAGTTCGGAAAGCGGCTTCTCCGCTTTAAGCATGGAGGCAATCAACTGTATACCGGCGAGCGTGCCGTCACCGGTTGTGTGATGGTTGAGAAAAACAACATGGCCGGATTCTTCTCCTCCGATCACGGCATCCAACCTCTGCATATCCTGAACTACATACCGATCGCCCACTCTGGATTCGTGGTGTATAAAGCCGTATTTCTTGCACGCGATCTTCAGACCGAGATTGCTCATAACCGTGCTTACAATCAAGTTGTTTCTAAGCTTGCCCTCGTCCATAAGCATTTTGGCACAGATGATCAATATTTGATCGCCGGTGATTCTTCCTCCTTTTTCATCCACGGCTATCAACCGATCTCCGTCGCCATCCAAAGCAAGCCCAGCGTCCGCATCTGTCTCCACTACGGCCCTTTGGAGGTCCTGGGTATACTGTGAGCCGCAATTGTCGTTGATGTTTACCCCGTCAGGACTATTATGGATGACCTTGACATCGGCCCCGAGTTCGGTAAACGCATTCGGGGCCACCTTGTAGGCAGCGCCGTTGGCAGGGTCGATAACGATTTTTGTACCCTTCATCAATAGTCCGCGCGGTAAGGTGCCTTTCAGAAAGTCGATATAGGCGCCGCTCACGTCTTCTATGCTGGCGGTGCCTCCCATCCTCCGAGCGTGGGGAACCATCTCGGATAATCTGCCATTCAAGATAAGGTCTTCGATGGACTGTTCCTGATCATCCGACAATTTGAAGCCGTCGGCAGCAAAGAACTTAATTCCGTTGTCCTGATATGGGTTGTGGGAGGCAGATATCATGATACCAGCGTCAGCGTGCATGTTTTTTGTGTATAAAGCGATGGCTGGTGTTGGCAAAACGCCGACCAGGCATGGAATGCCTCCCATTGAAGTAATACCTGCGTCAAGGGAGCTTTCCAGCATGTGGCCGGAGATACGAGTGTCTTTGCCAACGACCAACCGGGGGTTGTAGCCCGGTTTTCTCAGCAAGTGTGTAATTGCCTGGCCTATGAGAAAGGCCGTTACGCCGTCAACAGGATGTCGGTTGGCTTCTCCTCTAACTCCATCTGTACCAAACAGTCTAGCCACAGGCTCCCCTCCTTAACGAAACAGTCCTATCAAATCCGCGGGACGTCTTCTATAGCCCAAGGCTAACCATCAATTGATCTCACTCCGCAAACCTGCAACAGTGTACGAAAGCCTTGGATGCTGTCCACGAGTGACTGTTATCCTGAATCTCTGTGTAAGACTCAGATTTCATGCCTCGGAATACTTGACGTGTTCCTGCTAACTGGATGTGTCCCTTTCTTGACCTTGAAAGAGATCTTGCGTTTTTCAACTCCCGCCTTTGCGCTTGCAGGGCAACCACGCTTTTTCTAAGAGTCATAGTATTGCAGAGTCAAAAGATCAGCGCAGCATGAAATCCAGTATGCCCGCGGCTCCATACATCTTGTTTTCACCCTGCTGCCACACGACGGATTGCGGTCCTTCCAGCACATCATCTGTAATCTCGAGTCCTCTATGTGCAGGTAGGCAATGCATTACAGCAGCACTCTTTGCAGCTACTTTCAGGAGGTCAGCGTTGATTTGGTAGCCCCGGAATACCTTAAACTTCGTTTCTTCTTCCTCTTCCTCTCCCATGCTGACCCATACATCAGTGTACAAAACGTCGGCGCCCCTTGCCGCCTCTATCGGGTCTTGAAGAACATTCAGTCTCGAACCAGTTGCGGCTGCGATTAGTAGTGCTTCTTCGAGAACATCCGAATCGGGATTGTATTCATCGGGGCAGGCGGCGTTCATATTCATGCCGACGAGGGCGCAGCCCAAGAGCAACGAATGACAAGTGTTGTTTCCGTCGCCGATATAGGCAAGAGTCAATCCATCGAACCCACCCTTTATCTCCAGAATAGTGATAAGATCGCACACGGCTTGGGTCGGATGCGCAAGGTCACTAAGGCCATTGATCACCGGAATGCCAGAGTATAGCGCAAGCTCTTCCGCGGTCTGATGGGCATAGACCCTTGCAACAAGGGCATCCAGGTAACTGCCTAGAATCCTTGCAGTGTCTTTTATAGATTCTCCACGCGTGAGCTGAAGTTCGGTTGCGGGAAGGTAGACAGTGCCTCCGCCGAGTCTAAGAGTTGCCACCTCAAAGCTTGTTCGCGTCCTGGTAGAAGGCTTTTCAAAGACCAATCCCACTATCTTATTCCGAAGCACGTCAACTCTCTCTTGTCGTCTGATCTTGTCCTTGAAGATTCTGGCCCTCTCGAAGATTGCAAACAAGTCTTCACGAGATATATCCCTCAGTGTCAGTAATGATCGTGCCATATCAGACCTCCTTTACCTCTTCCTCAAGCCCATGGGGTATAGACTTAAACAACCTTCTGCAACCCTACATAAATAATCTATCTTTGTCCACTTTTTGCTCGGCTCAATATGTAGAGGAGGAAAATATCCTTGACTTTCGAAGGGCTTTCAGTTTAATGCAGAGTCAAAAAAAAGCCTAAGGAGGTAGAGAATGATGAAAGCGTTAAAGAGAGACCTGCAATCAGTTGCCAAGAGTCTGAAGTTGCTGACGCAGAAAACCGAAAGAATGGCCAGTAAATTGGCCAAGCTTGAAAAAACTCAGGCTGACAAGAGCCCAAGGGTTAGGGCCTCGACGAGGACCGCAAAAAAGACGTCGCCCGCTAAGGCGAAAAAGGTGACTGCAACCGGTAGCGTCTTGGGCATTATTCAGAGTAGCAAGAATGGCGTTGACACCGAGACGTTGAAAAGGAAGACAGGGTTCAGTGACAAGAAAATATGGAATATTATAAACAGGCAGAAGAGACAGGGCGCTATCAAGAGTGTGCGCAGGGGCTTTTATGTGTCAACATGATATTGACGGTATGAATCTGA
>JAXHTA010000082.1:0-10977 GCA_034190285.1 Thermodesulfobacteriota bacterium
CGCCCATATCTGCGTCAGACTCAGATTTTAATCCTCGAAATACTCAATGTATTCCTGCGGTTAAAATCTTCGTCTTCCTTGATCTGAACGAAAAATCCTAGTTTTAGTTCAGACACTATTTACCCTTATAAACGGGCTTCCTCTTTTCAAAAAAGGCCGCTATTCCCTCATCCTTGTCCTCGCTGGACATGAGGATGTTGGCCATAGCGGATTCCATGACAAGGCCGGTTTCAAGGTCCGCTCCGGTCCCGTACTTAACTGCAGAAAGGGCCATTTTGACCGCCAGGGGAGCCTTGGTGGCTATTTTTTTCGCCAGCCCGATGGTCTTTTCCATCAGCTCTTCGGGTTTTACAGACAAATTGGCCAGGCCAATATCCACGGCCTTTGCAGCGTCTATCATATCGCCGGTCAACATATACCAAAGCGCCCTTCCCTGACCAACGAGGCGCGCAAGCCTCTGGGTACCTCCAAACCCCGGGATAACCCCCAGGCCTAATTCCGGCAGGCCCAGCATGGCCTTTTCAGAAACCACTCTCAGGGAGCAGGACATAGCCAGCTCGCATCCGCCGCCGAGGGCCAGGCCATTGATAGCCGCTACGGTGCATTTTCCAAGGGTCTCTATATCATGATTCATCTGATGGCCTAAACCGATATACTCAAAGCCGTCCTTAAGTCCCAGGGCCTTGATCTCCCCAATGTCAGCCCCGGCAACAAATGCCTTGTCGCCCCCACCGGTAATGATCAAGACCTTTATGGCGTCATTCTGTTTGACCTCGGCCAGGACCGAACGAACTTCGGTAATGACCTCGGAATTCAATGCATTCAAGGCCTTGGGACGATCAATTGTCAGAATGCCTATGTTATCTTCGGTCTCAAATTTTACGTTCTCGTATGCCATTTTGCTTCCTCCCTCCTTCCCTTGCGGTCCGTTGAGGACCATACAGGACATGTTGATAGTTATAAACCTTGATATTTCGGTTTTCTCTTCTCCAAAAATGCATTCAGCCCTTCCTTGCTGTCTGATGAGGCAAGACAGGCCCCAAGGCAAAGGCCCTCGATCTTAAGCCCGGTCGGCAGGTCAGCTTCCAGCCCCTGGTTGATGGCGCGCAGGGCGTATTTCACGGCGACGGGGCTTTTTTCACAGATGATTTCCGCCCACCTGCGGCATTCATCCATGAGGATATCCAAGGAAACAACCCTGTTGACAAGCCCCATCAAAAGGGCCTCCTTTGCATCGATGATTCTCCCGGTCAAAATGAGGTCCGCGGCACGGGCCTTTCCGATCAATCTGGGGAGCCTCTGGGTCCCTCCTGCTCCGGGAATAATGCCCAGATTTATTTCAAGCTGGCCAAGCTTAGCCTCTGCAGCTGCGAATCTGATGGTACAGCTCAAGGCAATCTCACAGCCGACCCCAAAGGCATAACCGTTTATAGCGGCTATCGAGGGAATGGGCAACCCTTCAATCCTGTTTAGCAGGGCCTGCCTTTTCAGGGATATCTCGATACCGGTCAGAGGCGTCCGTCTGCTGAGCTCTTCAATATCCGATCCTGACAAGAAGGACTTGGGACCGGCGCCCGTCAATATGACAGCCCTGATGTCTCCGTCGTCTATTATCTCATCCAGAGCCTTTTCAAGGGCCGCAGCCATGGGGCTGTTCAAGGCGTTATGGACATCAGGCCTGTTAAAGACGATGGTTGCAATTCCCTTTTCTTTTTCCAGGATTATTTCGTCATCCGACATGGATTATTACCCTTCTTGCCCGTAGTCGTAGAATCCCTTTCCAGCTGCCCGGCCCACCTTGCCGGCCCGGACCAGGTTCTTGACCCATACGGGCAGACGGAATCTATCGCCCAGTTCGCCGGCCATGTAATCAGTAACATGCTGCAAAAGGTGGATTGCGCTTAGGTAGTCAAAGAGCTCAAAGGGGCCCATTGGATGACCAAGACCCAGCCTGGCGCCTGTGTCCACGTCCTCCACCGTTCCCACGCCTTCTTCCACAATGCGGGTCGCCTCAACGGTCATTGCGTTTAATATCCGGTTTACTATAAAGCCCGGGCTGTCCGAAGATATGATGGGCGTCTTGCCCATCAATACTGCAAGGGACCTTACCCTTTCGATTGTCTCGTCAGAACTCATAACACCCCTGACTACTTCCACAAGTTTCATCACCGGGACCGGATTAAAAAAGTGCATTCCTGCTACCTTTTCGGGTCGTTTTGTGACCGAGGCTATTTCCGAGACGGAGAGAGAGGATGTGTTTGTCAAAAGGAGGGCCTCTTTTGAGGTAAAGAGTTTGTCAACTCTTCTGAAAACCTCCTTCTTGACCTCCATGTTCTCAAAGACCGCCTCGATGACCACATCAGCGTCCCCTATGCTGTCAAGATCTGTGGACAGGTTCATCCTTGAGAGGATGTCAGTCTTTTCATCGGGCTTTATCCTTTTCTTTGAAACCAGGGTCTCCAGATTCTGTTTGACGCCCTTCATTCCTTTTTCAATAGCGGCCTGATCCATGTCAACACCGCTCACCTTGAATCCTGTTTGGGCAAAGGCCTGGGCTATACTAATCCCAACCTTGCCCAACCCTATGATTGTCACCTTCAAATCCTTTGTAATATTCATTGATAGGTCCTTTCAACGTCCAGGCCAATATCCATCCGAAAACGGCCCGCCATTGTCCCGACGTTCCGGGTCAGATAAGGACAAATGGATCTTATTCCCCCCGTGCGATACCCTGATCAAACAGGTCGTTGATTTCCTCTTTCTTATAGCCCAAAGAGCCCAGTACCTGTCTTGTATGTTGGCCGAGGCGGGGTGCAGGCAAGCGGTCTGCATCCGTCAAGGCATCCGGAGAATGAACGGGAGAGCCTATCTGGCTTATCCTGCCGACGGATGGATGCTCTGACTCTAATACCATCTGTCTGGAAACCACCTGGGGATGAGACAGGCCCTCATCAAGGGAATTCGCCGGTGCAACGCAGATATTCAGCTTGCCGAGGATTTCCATCCATTCATCTCTTGTCTTTAATAGAAACGTCTGCCTAAGAAAACTGCTGACCTCCTGATCTGATTCACTTGGCCGCGAGGACGTAACCTCCCCCGTGTCTTCTACCAGGTCTTCCCTTCCAAGCGCTTTTAGCAGCGTATTTCTGAATTTGGTTTCTATGGAACCTACGGTGATGTATCGCCCGTCCCTGGTTTCATAGATGTTGTAGTTGGGCAGACCCCCCACGAGCCTTCCCTTCCCCTCTCCCGGCAGGTCTTCTCGCGCAAATACATGTCTTGCAGCGTCAAACATCCAGGAAATCACGCCGTCAAGCATGGATATGTCGACATATCGTCCCCTGGCCTTTTTTTCCCGTCCAATGACGGCCATAAGGATGGCCATCGCCGCGTTCATCCCGGCGACTGAGTCGGAGATCTGGACACCCGGGATCACCGGCCCACCTTCTCTTCGGCCTGTGATATCAAAGTACCCGGCCATACCCAGGATGTTGATATCGTGGGCAACCACATCCCGATAGGGCCCATCCTGGCCAAAGCTTGAAATGGAACAATAGATGAGTCGCGGTGCCGACTCTCTGACGGCCTCATAATCGAGTCCGAGCCTTTTCATGGCTCCCGGCCGAAAGCCTTCTACGAGGACGTCCGCAGTGCTAGCCATCTCCAGGAAAACCGCGCGTCCCTTATTCTCCTTTAGATTCAGCGCAACGCTCTTCTTGTTGCGGTTCAGGATAAGAAACCGTGAAGCCATGGGACCGATAAAGGGATGGATCTGACGTTCGTAATCACCCACATTTATCTCTTCGATCTTGATCACCTCGGCCCCCGCATCCCCGAGGATGGCCGTGCAATAAGCCCCTGGAATAAGCCTCGTGAGGTCCAGGACCCTGATTCCCTCAAGGGGCAATGGCGACGGTTCTTTGCCTTTGGCTTTCATCTGTTCGCCTTTCGATAACCCAGGGCGTCGGCGGCAATGATCATCTTCCCGATATTGGCGGAGCCTTCAAGTATCTGGTAGAGTTTTGCGTCCCGGAAGAGCCTCTCTACCGGATATTCGCTTGAATAACCATATGCACCGAGTATCCTGAGGGCGCCATCCGCGACCCTCGAGGCCACGTCACAGGAGTAGTATTTTGCCATGACCGTCTCTAAGACATTGTCGTAATTTCCGGCATCCTTCTGTACGGCGCATCTGTAAACCATCAGCCGGGCAGCTTCTGTTTCCACAATCATACGCGCCAGCTCTTCCTGGACCATCTGGAATCTGCCGATGGGTTTGCCGAACTGTTCCCGCTCCTTAGAGTATTTTACAGCCTCGTCTATCAGGCCCTGGCTCACACCCACGGCCCCGGCCGCGGCAGTCAATCTCGTATTGTTGAGGCCTGACATGACGCACTCGAAGCCCTTTCCCTCGGTCGCGCCGAGCAGGCATTGGGCGGGCACTTCCACATCATCAAAGAATATCTCTCCCGTGGGGCACGCGAGCCAGCCCATTTTTTCAGCGGTAGGCCCCACACTGACGCCACGTGAACGCATGTCCACTATGAAACCCGACATTCCCTTATATCTCTTTGAGTCATCCGTATAGGCATAGACAATCCCGATGTCCGCAACCTGGGCATAGGTAATCCAGTTTTTTGAACCCGTCAGGAAATATCTGTCACCCCTCCTAACGGCCCTGGTCTTCAGCGAGCCGACGTCCGACCCCGCATCGGCCTCGGTGATACAGATACAGCCCAGTGATTCGGCACTGACCAGTCTGGGGACATATTCCCTTTTCTGCTGTTCCGTGCCGAATTGAAAGATCTCTCTGGCAGTTCCCATGGTCTGCATATTAAAGGCGGCGCGGATAGAACCGCTCACCCTCGATATCTCTTCCGTGACAACCGTATGGGCAAGGAAACCGAGATCCGAACCACCGTATTCTTCAGGTATGGGGCACCCAAAAAACCCCAACCCCCCCATCCTCTTGATGATGTCCTTTTGAAACGTGTGATTCTTTTCGTCTTCGGACACCCTGGGCAGTATCTCATTTAGGGCAAATCTTCGGGCCATATCCTTAATGGCCAGTATTTCTTCGCTGAACTCAAAATCCATTTCCAGTGACCCCTCTTATGGCTAGGACCATACTATATAAGGATAAGGATAAGGAAGCTACAACGGGATATTACCGTGTTTTTTCGCGGGCCGGACCTGCCTTTTTCCCTCAAGGAACCTGAGGGATTTTGCCAGAACGGGTCTTGTTTCCCGTGGTTCTATAATGTCATTTATATGTCTTAGTGATGCGGCCCTATAAGGCTGGACATATTTTTTATAGTACTCTTGGTGAAGGGATTCGATTTCACCTTTGCTTTTAGAGGCAATCTCTTCTCTGAATATGATACTGGCGGCGGTCTTGGGAGCCACACTGGAGATCTCCGCTCCGGGCCAGGCATAGACGAGATCGGCGCCGATATACTGGCTCCCCATGGCAATATAGGCCCCGGCATAGGCCTTTCTGACAATAACGGTAATTTTGGGCACCGTGGCCTCTGCATAGGCATGAAGGAGCTTGGCACCCTTATAGATCATGCCGCCCTCCTCCATATCCTTTCCGATCAGATAGGCAGGTGAGTCCTGAAAGGTAATGATCGGGATATTGAAGGCGTCACAGAATCTCACAAAACGGGCGCCTTTTTCAGCCCCCTTGATATCAATCACGCCCCCGAGATACTTGGGTTGATTCGCAACCACCCCCACAACATGGCCTGAAAGACGGGCAAAACCAGTAAGCATATTTTTTGCAAAGTCAGGTTTTGTCTCGAAAAACTCCTCTCGATCAAATATGGGGTCTATGACACCATGCATATCAAAAGGCCTTTGGGACTGCTCGGGGGCTATGCCGTCCAGGATGTCGGCGCACCGATTTATATCATCATCGTTCGGACCGGCGGGAGGAGACTCATGACAATTCAGCGGCAAGAAGTCCACCAATTTCCGGGCCTCTTTAAAGATCTCCTCCTCCGTGTCCCTCAGGATATCGACAAGCCCGCTTGTACGGGCGTGCATCACCGCTCCTCCCAACGCCTCTTCAGTGATTTCCTGTCCTGTCTGGGCCTTGACAAAGGCCGGCCCTGCAATGAAAATGGCGCTGTTTTTCGTCATCAGGATGAAATCGGTGAGACCCGGGGAATATGCCTGCCCTCCTGCAACCACCCCCAATATGATAGATACCTGGGGAACCACACCGGAATAGATGCTATTCCTTTTGAAGAGCTGGCCAAACATCTCCATAGGCCCCAGGGTCTCATGGAGCCTCAAACCGCCGGAATGGCAGATTCCAATGACCGGGACCCCGATTTCGGCGGCCGTATCCATGAGGGCGCAGATCTTTCTGCCATGCATCTCTCCGTAAGTCCCGCCTAAAGCCGAAAAGTCCTGGGCATAGACGCACACCTTTCTCCCGTTGATCAGGCCATGGCCGGTGATAACGCCTTCTGCAGGGATTTGCCTCCTGTCCATCCCGAAATCCCGGTAATGGTGAGTCGCGAGCATATCAAGTTCAAAAAAACTCCCTGGATCCAAGAGTCTTTCGATCCTTTCCCGCGGCGGGAGCATACCCTTACTATAAAAGACCCTTTTCTCCTGGTCGGGACCGGCTCCTCGGATGACATCTTTCTTTTTCTGGCGTAAAGCTCCTATTCTGTCCATCAGGGATATATTGTCCTTTGGATAACTAATGCCAGAACGAAAACTCTCTTTTTCGCCCATATCTGCGTCAGACTCAATGTATTCCTGCGGCTAAAATCTTTGTCTTCCTTGATCTGAACGAAAAATCCTAGTTTTCGTTCAGACACTAACTAGTCTTCCAACCCAAGGAATTTCACGGCGTTTTCACGGAGGATCTTTAGCTTTACATCATCCTTGGCGTCCATTTCCATCAACTCTTTTTTTCCTCTGGCCAGGCCCATACCGTTTGTCCCCCACATGACTTTCCTTTTGCCACGTCCGCTGAACATGAATTCAATCTGATAGGGTTCAAGGCTCTTAGGCATGTAGGCGGATATGTCTCCGTATACATTGGGGTGTTTCCACAACAGGTCACACCATTCCCTGAACCAGGGCCAGCCCGTATGCGAGAGGTTGATCTTCAGGTTGGGAAAGTGAAGGGCCACTTCATCCATATACATCGGATTCCCGACCATGCTTGGCATGGGTTCGGCGGAATGGCCCACCTGGAGGCTGACCGGGACCCCCAGCTCGTTACATTTGGCATAGAGAGGGTAGATCCTCCTGTCATTCGGGGCCATGCCGAAACTCAAGGAATGCAGGTACACGAATTTAAAACCATATTCCTTTACGGCCTTATCGATCTCCTTGAGGCTTCCTTCGATGTCGAAGGGGTTGTAGCCGGCAGCGCCGATGACCCTGCCGCCCGACTCCTCAACAATTCTATGCACAGCATCAACACCAAAATTCCACACAAAGTCATGGCTTCTCTGAGACCACATCCGGGTGGCGCACATACAGATCTTGTCATAGCCCAACTTATCCATGTTCTTGATCATGATATCAATGGACTCGTAAGGATAAAATATAGTTCCATAAGCAAATTTGTATTTTTCAAAGTCTTCCGCGGTTTCCGGAAAGCGCCCCGTGGGGAACATGGGTTTGAATGTGGTTTGAGCCAGTTGCCGCCACTCATGATAGTCATTGAAGTTGTATTCAACAAAACCTTTGACCTGAATCGGATAATTCATCATATCAATTGTCTTTATGTCTTCCATGCTATTCTCCCTTTCTTTTCGACCTGTTCTCTTTTCTATTCTTCCCTTTTTATGACCATTGCACAGGAAACGCCTCCGCCGCCACAGAGACTGGCGGCCCCCAGCTCTTTATCCTGATGCTTGAGCACATGATACAGGGTGACTAACAGCCTGGTCCCGCTGCACCCCGTAGGATGACCAAGGGCAATAGCGCCGCCTTTGATGTTGACCTTTTCCGGGTCGAGCCCGAGGATTCTCTCGCAGGCCAGGCTTGTGGCCGCAAATGCCTCATTGACCTCATATGCTTCGATATCGTCTTTTGACAATCCCGACCTCTTAAGGGCAATGGGGATGGACGCCGTGGGGCCTATTCCCATATATGCGTTATCCACGGCAGTGTTCGAATATGAGACAATACTGAAAAGAGGCCGCAATCCAAAAGACTTTGCCTTCTGCCTAGACATGACTACAACTGTTGCGGCCCCATCGGGCATGCCGCAGGCATTGGCCGCCGTAACGGTGCCTCCTTCTCTGAAGGCCGGCCGCAGCTTAGCCATTTTGGCCAGATTTGCATTATGCCGGATACATTCATCCTCCGAAAACAGAAAGCCTTCCCTGTCTCTTGTCGCCGGCACATCAATGGGGACTATTTCTTCCCTGAAGAGCCCTGCCTCTTGCGCCTCTGAGGCCTTCTTATGGCTGTTAAAGGCAAACGCATCCTGGTCTTCTCTTGAAATTCCATATTTCTCCGCCACATTTTCCGCCGTCTCTCCCATATTGATTTTCGCTATCTTGTCAATAGTATCGTACCAGCCGTCCATGATGGTAATATTGCCCAGGCGGAAGCCCTCCCAACGATGTCCTGTAATAAGATGGGGGATTGTGCTCATGCTTTCCATGCCGCCTGCCACGACGATCTCGGCGTCCCCCACCCTGATGTCCTGAGACGCGATAATTGCTGCCTTGATCCCCGTAGGGCAGGCACAGTTGACTGTCTGTGCAAATCGGTCCACCGGAATCCCGGCCACTTCAGCGGCTATCCTGGCCGGGTTGACCCCGTTGCCTGCCTGGCGGCAGTTCCCGAAGACTGTCATATCAACCTTATTGGGGTCTAATTCGATACTATCCAGGGCCTTCTTAATGACCTGTGATCCAATATCGAGGACCGAGAGGTCTTTCATGCTTCCACCGAAAATGCCCATGGGGCTGCGTTTTGCAGCAACTACAACTATATCTGTTAGTTCCATATGACCACCTCCGCTCAAAAGGCCTTTGGCCCTTCAAATGCATCACCTGAAAAGAAACATGCCTTGGATGCCTCAAAATCGAAGTCCAGCGCCCCGGAGATATTAACGCCAGCATCAAGGGCCTTTTTGGCCTGTCTGACCGCGATAGGGGGATTATGTGCTATTTCTTGTGCCAAATCCGAGGCTTCCTCCATCAGCCGTTTTTCAGAGACCAATCGATTATATATTCCCAGGCGTAAGGCCTCCTCTGCCTCAAGCACCCGCCCGGTCATTATGATCTCTTTGGCCAAGCCCATTCCTGTGATTAATCGCAGACGCTGGCAGGCACCACAGGATGGGGTCATTCCCCACCTGATTTCTGTCTGCCCAAACCTTGCAGCAGGGCAGGCAATTCTTATGTCACATGTCAGGGCCAGTTCGGCCCCCCCACCCAGGGCGGGGCCGTTTATCGCGGCAATGGTTGGCTTTGGAAAATTGCCCAGGGTCAAATAAAAAGGCCTGACAACTTGTTCTCTTTCACGGAGGATTTCGTTTTTGTCCTTTTGGGCCCTGGCTTTTAAGTCGATCCCGGCGCAAAAGGCCTTGTCTCCCCGACCCGCAATGACCACCGCCCTGACCTGTTCATCCCACTGTAGTTCATCGAGTTCTTGTTTCAATCTCACATACAGATCGCGATTCAAGGCATTGGCCTGCGCGGGACGGTTTAGCGTGAGAGTGGCAACACTTCCCCGGACTTCTTTGAGCAGCATATCTTCACCCATACTCAAATCGTTTGCATCGTATCAGGATGCATTTTTCTCGGGATCAGCCAGACTGTCTCGAGTGAGAATCCCTTCGAAGAATAAATGCGTTATGCCTTCCGCAATTTGCTCGATAGACAGCCTTCCATCGTCTTTGAACCAGCGATAGGCCCAGTTCATCATGGCAAATATGCCAAAGGTCATGACAACCGGGTCTATTTCCCGTGCAAGTCCTTTACCCTTGATCTCAAGGATTTTGTTGAAATAAAGATTATACAATTCCCGGTGCTGCTTGAGGACTTTCTTGCGCAGGCCGGCGGGCAGATGGTTTTGTTCCTCTATGTAGATCTTTATCTCTTTGCGTCTTTCCTTAATAAGGTAGACCTGTCTGAAAATCATGTCTCGGAGGCATTCAACCGGATCATCCTGTTTTTCAATTGCAGCATCAAGCTCCGTCCGAAGCACTGCGGCGATATTCTCGATTATGCTAAAGAGTATTTCGTCTTTATTCTTAAAATGGACATAAACGGTGGAATTGGTTACCCCAACAGCCCGGACGAGGTCCCTGATTGATGCCTTTGAAAAACCCAGCTCGGAGAAAAGCTCAATTGATTCATCCAGTATCTTTTTTCTCGTAAAACTCTTATTCATCCACCTACCCTATCTCATTTTCATGAACCCGCCAACTCAAAATTGCAGGCCAATAACGAATGTTCGTTTCTAAGGTACTGAAAATACTTTGTCAAGAGGAATCTGCCCTGCTATTATGGTAGGTGGCTTCACACCGGTAAGAAAAATTCAAAGACAAGAGATAGGAGGCTTCAGAATGGGTGAGCATGGATTGCTTAAGGACTTGGGTGAAGGCGCTACAAAGGCCGTGCTCTTTGATCTGGACGGAACCATTTTTGACAGCGTCAAGTCCCACGTTGAGGAACTGGAGGAAATCTGGCGAAGGCTCAAACTTCCTGCCGTAGACGCGAAAAAGGTAAGGGAGATAATGGCCCGGGGCCAGGCCTTCTGGGATTGTTTAGAGGAACTGCTCCCGTGGATGTCTTCCCAAGAGAGGGAAGACGTAAAGACCCGAGGGATTGAAACGGATAAGGAGCTCTGGAAAGACGCACGGTTCGTAAGGGAATTCAACAGGTTTGTTCCCGGGGCCGTTGAGGTCTTAAAGACCTTGAAGCGCAAGGGGCTTTCCGTGGGGCTGGTAAGTTCCGTTAAGCGGGAATGGGGGGACGCCGTGTT
>JAXHTA010000083.1:0-10922 GCA_034190285.1 Thermodesulfobacteriota bacterium
GCAGGCGAGGCGAACTCAATGAACCTGTTTCAATATGCGCCCTAAAGCGTTTCGCTTCCGAAAACGATACCGGTCTGTGGAAGCAGAAGAGTTTATTGGCTCCTCCCTCGGGGAAGAATGTTGCCGTCATAGGCTCGGGGCCTGCGGGGTTGACTGCTGCCTACTATCTTACAAAGTTGGGGCATTCGGTTACTGTCTTAGAGGCCTTGCCTGAGGCAGGAGGAATGATGAGAGCGGGTATTTCTGAAGAGATACTGCCCAGGGAGATACTCGATGAGGAGATTAAGGCAATAATGGATCTCGGGGTCCACATAGAAACCGAAAGCATGGTGGCATCGCTGGACGAACTTTTTGCAAAGGGTTATGACGCATTATTTGTTGCTACCGGCGCCGCCCAGAGAAGATTCAATGATGTATTTTTCCGGAATCCCGATATGATTAAGGAATGGGGTCTGCAAAAAGACGAACAGATCTCGATTGAAGTTGACCGCAACACGTTGGCGACTCATAAAAAAGCGGTATTTGCAGGCGGAGATATCGTAAGAGGCCCTGCCTTAGTAAAGAAGAAGAGGGCGAAGTAGTATGCATAGTATTGACATTGATAAAGTTGAGCACATCATAGACCATTACCGCAATGAAAAAGGGTCCCTCATTCAGATATTATTGGACGTGCAGAAGCAATACAACTGGCTTCCCCCTGAAACACTGAAGGTGGTGGGTGACAGGCTCGACATCCCGATAACCCGGATCCTCCGGGTCGCTACTTTTTACAAGGCCCTCAGTCTTGAACCGCGAGGAAAGCACCTTGTCAAAGTTTGCCTGGGAACGGCCTGCCATGTGCGTGGCGGGGTAAGGGTAATGGAAAGGCTCGGTCAGCTCATGGGGATAGAGGAAGGGAAAACAACAGAGGATATGAAATTTACCCTGGAGAAGATAAATTGCCTTGGCTGTTGTGCCCTGGGCCCGATTGTAACAGTTGACGACGAGTATTATGGAAAGATGACACCTGAAAAGGTGCCTGAAGCACTTGAAAAGTATCAGCAATAAGGAAAGATTGGTGCCAGAATTAAGATCTATTGAGGACCTGGAGAAATCAAGACAGGATATCTCGTCAAGGAGAGATCCTGATAAGCCATGCATAGCGGTCTGTGCCGGCACGGGCTGTATCCCTTTGGGGGCCAAAAAGGTTCTGGAGGCCTTGGGAGAGGAAGTCAAGAAGCAAGGCTTGGAGGATGAAATACAACTAAAAGAGACTGGATGTCCCGGTTTTTGTGAGAAGGGGCCAATAGTCAACATATACCCACAGGGAATCTGCTATTGTGGTGTCCAGCCCGATGATACAGGTGATATCGTTTCCGCCGCCGCCGAGGGTGGGACAGTGGAACGTCTTCTCTATGTTGATCCTGTCACAAAAGAGAAGGCTACATATGAACATGATAACGCCTTCTATAAGTACCAGAAGCGGCTGGTCCTCGGCAACAACTCCAGGCTTGATCCCCGGAATATTGATGACGCCATTGCCCTTGGAGGATATTCCGCCCTGGGTAAAGTGCTTTCTCAAATGACTCCGGACCAGGTTGTTCATGAAGTGGAAAAGTCGGAAATCAGGGGTCGGGGCGGGGCCGGGTTCCCAACGGGCAGGAAATGGAGAATCGTGAAAGACTCCCCCGGTGATACGAAGTATGTCATAGTCAACTGTGATGAAGGAGATCCCGGGGCATTCATGGACAGGGCTATTATGGAAGGCAACCCGCATAGCGTGCTTGAAGGGCTGATTATCGGTGCATATGCCATGGGCGCCTCTAACGGTATCGTCTATGTTCGTGAAGAATATCCTCTGGCCGTAGAAAATGTGAGTCTTGCATTGGAGCAAGCCAGGGGATACGGCTTTTTGGGAGAGGATATCCTGGGTTCTGGCTTTGCCTTTGATGTGAGGGTTGTCCGAGGTGGAGGGGCGTTTGTCTGTGGTGAGGAAACGGCATTAATCGCTTCCCTAGAGGGAAGACCCGGGGAACCGAAGCAGAGGCCCCCTTATCCGGCGGTCAGTGGCCTTTGGGCGAAGCCCACCAATATAAACAATGTCGAAACCTGGGCGAATATTCCCATAATCATTAACAATGGCGCTGAGTGGTTCGCCTCAATCGGCACCGAAGGCAGCAAAGGGACGAAGATCTTCTCCCTCGTCGGAAATGTAAATAATACCGGTTTGGTGGAGATCCCTATGGGGATTCCTTTGAGGGACATCATTTTTAAGATTGGAGGAGGGATCCCTGACGGTAAGAGATTCAAGGCAGTGCAGACCGGCGGACCTTCTGGAGGCTGCATACCGGAAGACCTTCTGGACACGCCTGTAGACTATGACGAACTTGCCAAATTAGGTTCAATAATGGGCTCAGGCGGAATGATCGTCATGGACGAAGATACCTGCATGGTTGACATAGCCAGGTATTTTCTCAACTTCCTCGCTGATGAATCCTGCGGCAAGTGTCTGTCCTGCCGTGAAGGTATACGGCAGATGCAGGAAGTATTGACTGACATCACGGAAGGGAGGGCAGAGATCGGGGCGATCGAAATACTTGAGGAATTGGCCGAGACAGTCCAGAAGGCCTCATTGTGTGCCCTTGGCCAGACTGCTGCAAATCCGGTCTTGAGCACCCTCCGCTATTTCAGGGATGAATATGTCGCCCATATTGAGGACAAGCGCTGTCCTGCTTACGTGTGCCAATCTCTTGTATCCTACTATATTAGTCCTGAGAAATGTCGGGCCTGCTTGATCTGCCTCAAGAACTGTCCAGTCGAGGCCATTGAGGGCGGTAAGGGCCTTATCCATTTGATAAATCAAGAAAAATGCATAAGATGTGGTGCCTGCTATCGAATGTGTCCGGCCCGATTCGGGGCAGTAGAGAGATTATCCGGCGAGCCTGTCCCAGAGGCTCTCCCGGCTGATGAGAGGGTTATAGAGAAGGGTAAGAAGGGATAAAGAGATAGTATGATTAGCTTGACTATTGACAATCAGACTGTTGAAAGCGAACAGGGAATGACGATTCTGGAAGCGGCCCGGAGAGCTGACATATACATTCCAACACTTTGTTCCCACCCTCTGCTTGAGCCCTTAGGCGCCTGCCGCCTCTGCGTTGTAGAAATAAACGACGGAACACGTTCCAGGATGGTTACTTCCTGTACCTATCCTGCCGAAAATGGATTGGACGTAAAGACCGATTCTGACGCGGTAATTGAGGTCCGCAAGATTCTTGTGGAACTTCTTCTTGCCCGCGTTCCCAAGTCCATCGCCATTCAAGCTCTGGCCAGGCAATATGGAATAGAAAAGACTCGATTCAAGGTGAGAGATGAAGCCGAGCTTTGCATTCTCTGTGGTCTGTGCACACGCGTGTGCGATGATATCATTAAAGTGAGCGCCATCACTTTTGTCAATAGGGGGACTAATCGAGAGGTCACATTTGACCCTGAAATATCCCCGGAATTGTGTGTCGGCTGTGGCGTGTGTACTGCCGTGTGTCCTACTCAGTGTCTTGAATTAGAGAAACCTTACGGCGTTATTGCGGCAATCGAAATGGGGAGAAAGGCCGCGAGTTCCATAGACAAATTCCTGGGCGGAGAGGGAATCATCACAGAAGAACTGGTTGAACGCGAAAGTCTGGATTTATGGCACGGAAGGGATGGAGAATTTGCAGATCGCTTGAGAGTTCTTGATCCGGTTTCGCTGAAAGAATTTGGCGACGACCAGGCAATTGCCGAGGCAAAGAGATGCCTGGAGTGTGACCTGAGGTTTCATATTGCTCCAACGGTCTCACCTCCTGAAACCTGGCTGGCTTTGGAAGACGAGAACATCCAGGACCTGCCTGAGACGGAGGGGGTCTTCATTCTCTATGATGAGGCGAAGGAGATTTTCCAGATATCCGGCGTTGAGAACATCCGAAGCGCCGTAACAGACGAACTTGAAAAGCAAGATGCGGCCAAATACTTCTCTTTTGAGGAAGACGAGATGTTCAACAGCAGAGAAAGGCAGCTCATCCAGCAATACATGAAAAAACATGGCAAGATGCCTCCTGGAAATGATGATGAGGATGATCTCTTTTAGGCCGTATGCGTTAACACCAAATTCCTACCGGATGTGAAACAGGGCTCCCCAGCAGCGGCTACTCGGACTTCCCTTGTGGCATTAACCGACCATTACCACTAACGACACCCGTCTTGACTTACAGAGTCAATAGTATGCAATTTATACCCCGGCCTGGAATGCTGAAAGGGAAATGAAAACTTCGCACTTGATCCGTTCGGTAGAAGACAGTTTACCCTAAGGCTGCATAAGAATTGTGATCAAAAGCGAGCATAGTGCTTTTGGGCAAGAAACTCATGCAACCTTAGGGTCTAAATCATTCCATTATTCCCTGTGTGAGGCAAGATTGCCAGGCCTCCGTACATGTCGATATTTTTAACAAGTTGTAGAATTCTCGAGTAACTTCTCAAAAAATCATGGGATGTTCTTCTATCCAGAGGGACATATGGGTCTCTTCTGCCTCTCTGAGGTTTCTGAGGGCTTACATTGCCGTGGCTTTTGCTTATTCTTTCAGAAGGTTTTACGGACGATGGATTCATGTAAGGTTTTTTGATAGAATTTCTAAGCAGCAGGATTCCTGAACGATATTTTGGGAAACACACCAAAAGGGGTTTGTCATGCTTCATACAGCCAATGTCCAACAGATAAGGGATGGACTTGTCACTGATACCTATTTCGAGAGAACGGAGAAAATACTGAGAGCCAAGCAAATCGACAAAGAGGTTCGGGCCGAATTTACTGTCAAAGGGCTTTCCGCCGACCGTGAGTGGGCGGTATTTGCCGGATTGGAGGAATGTGCCTCGATTCTAAAGGATCTGCCTGTGGATGTCCGATCTGTGCCAGAGGGCACGATTTTCGGTGCCTACCAACCCGTGATGGAAATCCACGGGAAATATCTCGATTTTGGGAGGTATGAGACCACTCTCCTGGGACTCATGTGCCAGGCGTCCGGCGTTGCCACAATGGCGGCCAGGTGCCGCAAGGCTGCCGGAGAGCGCCTGCTTATAAGCTTCGGCGCCCGCAGGATGCACCCGACAGTTGCTCCCCTTGTCGAAAGGAATGCCTTTATTGGCGGTTGCGACGGCGTGGCCGTGGGCCTGGGTGCAGACATGGTGGGTATAGAACCTACAGGCACTATGCCTCATGCGCTGATCCTTATCATGGGTGATACTGTCTCCGCTACAAAGGCATTTGACGAGATCATAGAGCCCCATGTAAGGCGTGTGAGCCTCATAGACACTTTCAATGATGAAAAAACAGAAGCCCTTAACGTGGCGGAGGCCCTGGGAGATAAACTCTATGCCGTTCGTCTGGACACCCCCAGTTCCAGGAGGGGGAATTTTAGCAAGATCATGGAGGAGGTACGGTGGGAACTGGATCTCAGGGGCTACAATCACGTAAAGATATTATTGAGCGGTGGGCTGGATGATCGCCAAATCCTTGATTACAATGAATTTGCCGATGCCTATGGAGTCGGTACGGCTATCAGTAATGCCCCTGTCATTGATTTTTCAATGGACATTGTTGAGCTGGACGGAAGGCCTTTGGCCAAGAGAGGAATGAGGTCCGGATCCAAAGCCGTCTTTCGCTGCCCAGATTGTCTTGAGACAACGGTTTTGCCGGCCGAAATTGATCCCGGCCGCTGTAGATGCGGAGGGGAGAAGGGGGACATTCTAAGCCCCTTTTTGTCAAAAGGCGAGATAAAAGCGCCTTTGCCGGAGGCCAAAGAAATCCGTGATTTTGTAATTGAACAATTGAATAAGGTGGAGCTTTAGGTTGGTGGCAAAGGAACATGGGACTGCCATGAAGTCGCAGTCTCTTGTCATGATTGTGTGGACTACTTCTAAGGAGCTTTGTTCTGGGTAGACGTAGTCAGCGATTAAAGACGGACGGCTTGAGCCGGCTGCTTGTTTATATGCTCGGCCATAGACCTGACGAATTCGGTCTTGTGCCGGACGCTGATGGTTTCGTAACCTACAAGGAACTGCTCCAGGCCATTCATGAAGAACAGGAGTGGCGCTATGTAAGACGGTCCCACATCAATGAAGTGCTTCTGGGAAAAGATAGGCCCCTGTTTCAATCGAAAGACAACGCCGTCAGGGTATTAGAGAGGCGGTGGCGATTGGATATCGATTATCCCGCACAGAATTTGCCCAAGGTCCTTTTCGCTGCGGTGAGGGCGAGGGCCCATCCCGTGGCAATGGAAAAAGGGTTGAAATCGGCTGAAGGACGGTATCTGGTCCTGTCCCCGGATAAAGACATGGCCCTGCGCATGGGAAAACGGCGCGACCAAAAACCGGTGTTGTTGAATATCTCAGCTGCAGCTGCCGAGAAGGAGGGTGTCTTGCTTTTCTCTTTCGGCGGCCTTTTCTTGGGCCAGGAGATTCCGGCCAGGTTCATCTCAGGCCCCCCCGTATCAAAGGAAATCAGAGAAGGCCTGCGTGAAAGGAAAACACGGAAAGAGAAGCCTGTGCCCAGGCCGCATGATTTCACGGCAGGTACCTTTTCGCTGGACATTTTAAGAGACCCCGATTCCCGTCGAAGGAAAAAGGCGAAAAAGCGCAAGGGATGGAAGGAAGAGGCCAAGAAGATCAGGAGCGGCGGGCAATAGAACCCACTAGCATATTATGTTCCACCCTTTCCATGCGCATGGCAACTAGCCTGCCATTCAGATCCTGAGACGAGACAAAAAGGACCGGCAGATAATTATCACTCATGCCCCTTCCAATCCCCCTTTCCTCTGAATGCCACCCCTCAACGAGCACCTGAAATTCCTCTTCCAGACAGGCAGAGTAGAACGCAGACTTTTTCTCCTGGCCAAGACCTCTCAATTCCCCTGCCCTCTCCTTGATAACCGCCGGGTCAACCCAGGGCCTAAAGGTTGAAGCGACGGTCCCGGGCCGTGGTGAAAATGGAAAGACGTGAACATAGGATACGGGAAGGTCTTTGATTAAAGAGCAGGTGTTTTAATGTGCAGATTGATCTTCTCCGGGAAAGCCAGAAATGATATCAACGCCAATGGCCGCAAGAGGTACTGTTTCGTGGGCGGCTTGCACGGTTCTGGCAAACTGCTGGCCCGTGTAATCTCGCTTCATCTTTCTTAGGATTCCGTTATCACCGCTCTGCAAGGGAATGTGAAAATGCCGGCAAAGCCAGCTTTCAGAGGCCATCATTTCCATAAGACCCGAGTCTATCTCGTTGAATTCAAGGGAACTCAGCCTTATTCGGGCTGGAAAACCTTCCGACCCAATGGCCCTGAGCAGGCTGTTCAAATTTGTCTGCCCCTCTAAATCGATGCCGTACTTCCCGAGATGAATACCTGTCAGGACAACCTCACAGCATCCCCGATCGGATAAGGACTCAAGCATAGACAAGACCTTTTCGGGGGCGAGGCTCCTGTACGGCCCCCTTGAAAAGGGCACGATGCAATAACTGCAAAAAGATTGACACCCGTCCTGAATCTTGAGATAGGCCCTGGTCCGGTCCAGAAAACGCCTTATCTGGAGGAACTCAAAGGGCATCCCCGGCTTGAAGTCCTCTAACAAGAAAGTCTTGTGTCCCGAATTCGCCGAATCTAAGATGATCTCTGGAAGCTGCCCTTTTTTAGTATTGCCTGCTATCACCCCGAGGCCCTGTAGATTGAAAAGATCATCAGGAAAGGCCTGAGCATAACACCCAACCGCGGCAACTGTGCTACCCCGATTCTCTCTGATTGCCTTCCGTATCGCCTGTCTGGACTGGCGAGCGGCAGTTTGGGTGACAATGCACGTATTAATAATTACCACATCAGCCTTGTCCCCGATCTCTGCCTGGCGCAATCCGGCACTGAGCATAGCCTCTTTAAGGTAAGCGGATTCATATTGATTGACCTTGCAGCCAAGGGTTATGATTCTGAATAAATGGGGCATGTTAGTATGATCAGGCAGGCGGCTGGATAGGAGAGCGAAGGGTTTGCATATCAATAAAGAAGGCTCTTATTAAACTTCACCTCCATGGCCCGGGCCGGGCAGGCCGATACGCACAATTCGCAGGCGCTACACCTATCCTTGTCAAAAAGCACCTCCATATCGGGTCTCTTGATATGCAAAGCGCCGGTCGGGCAAACGGCCGTGCAGGCCCCGCACTGAAAGCATTTGTCTTCGTCCCGTTTTATGTCCTGTCCAATGCTTTCTACCTTAACGCCAAGGCTCTTGAGATAACGGACTCCTCTCTGGAAATTCTTGCGGTGCCCGCTCAGCTCGAGCACCATAAGGCCCTCCTTTCTCGGATAAATGGTAGCTTTGAGTATGTTAAAGGAGAGGTCAAACTTCTTGACAAGATTAACAGCGATGGGCTCATTGACGCTCCTTTTCGGAAATCTCAAGGAGAGTATTTTTGCATACATGGATTATCCTTTCACCTCAGCCCTGAATAGAGTAAGGGCAGGCCCTGGCCCTCTCCCAGCATTGTTGGCATGGTCGTTCATCAGGGGCTACTACTCATCACCCTTCCAAACCCTGGCAACGCCTCTGCAATGACTTTATCCGGAACGCAGTAAGCGATCCTGAAATGTCCCGGACAGCCAAAACCGCTCCCGGGCACAGTGAGGATGTTTTCTTTCTGGAGGGCACCAACAAAGGCGACATCGTCTTCCGTGGGGCTTCTGGGAAAAAGGTAGAATGCCCCATCAGGCTTCATAAAATCGTATCCGAAGGAGGCAAGCCCATTGCAAAGCATATCCCTTTTTGTCTTATACAGAGCGATATCTACACTTTCTTCCAATAAATGGGAGACGGCCCTCTGCATAAGTGCGGGGGCATTGACATAACCAAGTATCCTGTTGCAGAGGACCATACCTGCGACGATCATATCTTTATCTGAAATCTCAGGATGAGCAGCGCAATACCCTATCCTTTCGCCCGGCAGAGACAAGTCCTTGGAAAACGATGTCACAACAAATGTCTCACTATAGGCGTTAAAAACACTCGGAACCTTGACGTCGTCATAAACGATTTTCCGGTAGGGCTCGTCAGCAATAAGGTATATAGGTTGGCCAAACTTGGCTCCATAGTGGATGAGAAGGTTGCCCAGCTCTTTCAATTCTTCCTCCCGGTAAACCTTACCTGTAGGATTATTCGGGGAATTTATCAAGACCGCCCTTGTCTTTTCCGTAATGACCTCTGCAATAGCCTCAAGATCAATGGAAAAATCGTTCTTTGTCTTTACAATCCTGGGTATCCCCTGGTGATTGTCAAGGTAGAAATTATATTCTACAAAGTACGGGCTTGGGATGATTACCTCTTCTCCAGGGTTAAGGATTGTCTTGAGGACCACATTTAGGCCTCCTCCCGCCCCAACGGTCATCACTATCTCATCGGCCGTAAATCGTGGTTCATTATGTTTGCTGAGGTAGTCGGCAACCGCCTGTCTGGTTTCCACAAAACCTGCGTTGGGCATATAGGCGTGCTGATCCGGGGTCGGATCATTGACCAGACCGTCGAGAACCTGTTTGAATCTGGCCGGTGGTTCCAGGCTAGGGTTTCCAAGACTAAAATCAAAGACATTCTCGGCCCCATATTTGGCCTTTCTCTCTTCTCCCTCCTCAAACATCTTCCTGATCCAGGAAGCCCTCTTGATAGATGCATAAATTTTTTTTGAAGGAGACACGGCCCATACCTTTCAAAAATTGATTTTATGATAGTCTTACCATAACTCTTTGCCAAGACTTGTCAACTAAAAACCCGTCGGAATCATCTTGACACTGGAACGGCGTTTTTCTAACCTAGAGTATAAGGCCTTGAGAATAGCCTGCCCTACTGCGTTGGGGGGAAGACTATGACGTCTTCTTTCCCTATCGACCTTGGGGCGGGTGTTGAAAATCGAACGAATTATGCGGTGGGGTGTTAGATGAACAAAATGGCCAAGAGAAAACGGACCATTGCAATTCTGACTGGTGGGGGGGATGTCCCCGGGCTCAACCCGTGTATAAAGACCCTGGTGTACAGAGCGGCAAGTGAAGGCATCAATGTCATTGGCATCAGGAGAGGGTGGGCCGGAATCTTAGAGTATAATCCTGATGATCCACCGTCTGTAGAACATTGCGTCCAGAAACTCGATCCGGCCCGGGTCAGGACTATTGACAGGTCCGGCGGAACTTATCTTCACACGTCCCGGACCAATCCAAGTGCTGCCAGGAAAGAAAGTGTCCCTGATTTCTTGAAGAAGACCTTCAAGAAAAAAGATGATGTCAAGGATTTCACCCCTCGAGTCTTGAAAAACCTGGAGATCCTCAATATAGATGCCGTTATTCCCATTGGTGGAGACGACACTCTGAGCTTTGGGGAGAGATTGCATAAAGAGGGTTTTCCTGTGATTGCTATTCCCAAGACTATGGACAATGACGTATTCGGCACGGATTATTGTATTGGGTTTTCTACCGCTGTGACGAGGTCGGTGAGTTTCATTCATGCCCTCAGGACGTCAACGGGCTCCCATGAAAGGATCGCCGTTATTGAATTGTTCGGCCGCTATTGTGGTGAAACGTCATTAGTATCTGCTTATTTGGCCGGCGTAGATAGGGCTATTATCCCCGAAGTCCCTTTCGAGACACAAAGGCTTGCAGAGTTGATAATGAAAGACAAGGGCGCCAATCCCAAAAACTATGCCATGATCACCATATCTGAAGGGGCCAGGATGAGCGGAGGTGAAATGCTGATGTCAGGCGAATCAGATGCTTATGGCCACCGAAGGCTTGGGGGTATAGGGGAAGAGACCGGGGCACTTCTCAAGGAGCTTACAAACGAAGATGTCCTAAACCAGAGGCTGTCTTATTTGATGAGAAGCGGCGTACCGGACTCCCTGGATC
>JAXHTA010000084.1:0-10879 GCA_034190285.1 Thermodesulfobacteriota bacterium
CTCGGCAAACCTGTCGAGATCCGAAAACGTGAGAGGTTGACGGACGAAGTAGTTGAGCAACTGCGTCGGGAATATCGCTGAGCTGAAGTCTTATCCTGACCGCATACCCCACGGTCTCAACTGATCAAAAATCAGGTCTCAGACTCAAGTCTGCATGGTTGGCATACAAAGTGAAATCCGCATATGGATATATGGCCGGGTGTTGAGTCCCGTCATGAGCTTCTCGGATTCTGAGGAGATACGGTTAGACGGTGAGAACCGCCATGGGCAGATTTTTTCGTTTCAGTTAAATGAAGACAGACTTCGGTACCGAAGTGGTCGCGGGAGTTAAGACTTCTCTGACCATGAGTTATATTGTCTTAGTAAACCCGGCAATCCTGGCTCAGGCGGGAATGCATAAACGCGGAGTGCTGACCGCAACTGCACTTGTCTGTTTCCTGTCGTCGGTCTTGAGGGGCCTTCTGGCAAATCTGCCATATGCCGTCGGCCCCGGTATGGGCATAACTGCCTTTCTTGTTTATTCAATTGTGGTCAATGGCGCCACTACCTGGCAAACGGCCCTGGGGGCCACCGTGTTTGCCGGCATAATCTTCCTTCTTGTGACATGCCTGAACATTCGGAGGCTTATCTTTCTTGCGATTCCGTTAACAGGCAAGTGCCTAAAAACTCCGAAGGCAGGAACATGAATCCTTGGGCCGTAACAAGATACAGCAGGCCATCGACTTCAGCGATTTGTGAGGGCAGATCCCATGGAAAAAGATAAGAAAAATGTCAGGTTTTCAAAAAAAATCGGACAGTATCTTTCGTGCGATTCCGAGACTATAAAGAAGGGCTTAGATATACAAAAGGAACTGGCCCGAAAAGGCGAAAGGAGACTGCTGGGAGAGTTACTTGTGCAGTCAAACGCGATAACCCTAGATGAACTAAACGAGGCTGTTCGACTCCAGATGTTTGACTGGTTGAAGGCGATTCAGCTGTTCTCTGGTTTGAGCAATGCCGAATTGAGTAGCCTTAGTGATGTTGTATGCGCAAGGGCCGTGGAAGTGGGAGAAATATTCATCTGCCAAGGTACTTGTGATCAGTGCTTTTATGTTCTTGTCAGGGGCAAAGTCGAGGTTTATCTGATTGGAGAATATGAGGAAGAAGTAATTCTGACAATCGTAGGCCCCGGCGACTGCATTGGAGAAATGGGCTTCTTTACGGACGGAAGGCGTTCTGCCTCTGTCCGTGCGCTTGAGGCGTCTCAAATGATTCAGATAAATTATAAAGATCTTAACAAGGCCTTTGAAACTGCCCCTAAACTGGCCAGAAATTTCTTGGATATTATAACAAGACGACTATGTGAGTCGAATCTTCGATTCCGGGAGACTTTTGAAAAGAGCAAGGGCTTTGAATCTACTCTTAATGGGCTTCGTAGTATGTTGGATATGTCAGAGGTTTTGACAATCCGCGCCGGTATTGAAGGGCTGATTCAGAGGGTCGTTTTAACGGCCAGCAATGTCATGGATGCTGATCGCGCCTCGCTATTCCTCGTTGATGCGGTTAACGGGGAACTCTGGTCTAAGGTGGCTGAGGGTGAAGGAAACCATGAGATAAGGGTCCCGATCAGTAGCGGTATAGCCGGATGGGTGGTTCAAAATGACCAGTTGATAAATATCAAGGATGCATACAACGATTTCCGTTTCAATCCTGAGGTCGACAAAAAAACAGGTTATCGCACCAGGTCAGTTTTGTGCGGCCCGATCAAGAATCTGCAAGGAGAGATCATCGGAGTTGTCCAGGTCATCAACAAGAAAAAGGGTGTTTTCGGCCAGGAGGATGAAAAGCTTTTCCGGGCCTTCGCCTATCAAACCGCTATTTCAGTGGAGAATTTTCACCTTTATAATAAGATTCTGGATAGTCATATGAAGATGGCCATTTTCTTGGATGTGGCCATTTCCCTATCGCAGACCCTTGATATTGATGTCCTTATTAACAAGATAGTTACAAAAGTCTCGGAGATCCTCGATGCTGAGCGTAGTTCCCTGTTCCTACTAGATCGCGAGAAAGGTGAACTATGGTCCAAGGTAGCCTTGGGAGCGGAGGTCTCTGAAATACGTTTCCCTTCATCATCAGGTATAGCTGGCCATGTGGTTTCCACCGGCCGGGTTATTAGTGTGGATGACGCCTACAAGGAGGCATACTTTAACCCTTCTCACGACAGGGCAACCGGTTTTAGGACCAAGAGTGTCCTAAGTGTACCCGTTTTCGATAGAGACGGTGAAATTATAGGGGTCACCCAGGCCATAAACAAGAAGACAGGCTCATTCGATCGGGAAGATGAAGAACTATTAAAAGGACTCGCCTCTCAAATTGCGGTTGCGCTGGAGAACGCACAGCTTTATGAGCAAACGCTAAGCATGAAGAACTACCTTGAGAATGTCCAGGAGAGTATCACCAATAGTATCATTACCCTTGACAGGTCATACAGGGTAGTAACAGCCAACAAAGCTGCCAGACATTTTTTTCGGGGGAGTTCGGGAAATATACTGGCCAAAGATATAAGAACGGTATTGGGCATAAAAAACAGCTATTTGATGAGTATAATTGATAAGGTTTACTCTGTTCAGCATCCAGTAGTGGACTATAATGTGGAGATAGTGCTTCCAGACGGGAAAAATCATTCGGTCAATATCAACTTCCTGCCTCTCATGGACCATAAGGATGAATGTAAGGGCCTAGTTCTTGTATTTGAGGATATCACCAGAGAGAAGAGGATAAAAGGTACGCTTACGCGATATATGGCCAAAGACATTGTGGAAAAGGTACTGAATGACCCTGACAGGCAGGCATTGGGAGGTGTTCGCAGCAAGGCAAGTATCCTGTTCTCCGATATTCGCGGTTTTCTCGGCCTGGCCGAGATATTAACTGCAGAAGAGACTGTGGAATTCCTCAATGATTATTTTACTGTAATGGTCGAAATCGTCTTTAGGCAGGGCGGCACTCTTGACAAGTATATCGGAGATGCCATTATGGCCGTTTTCGGAGTACCCTACACCCGAACTGACGATGCAGTTCGGGCCGTTAGAACCGGACTCGCAATGCAGTCCGCATTAGTCGGTTTTAATACACGGATAAGGTTTTTAGAGCAAGAACCCATCAAGATCGGGATAGGTGTCTGCACAGACGAGGTGCTTTCAGGTAATATCGGTTCTGAAAAAAGGATGGATTTTACCGTGATTGGCGACGGAGTCAATATATCCTCACGCCTTGAAAGCCTTAATAAGCAATATGGTACTAATATCCTGATTAGTGAGACTACCAACCTTGAAATAGGTGACAAATTCGTCACCAGAAAGATCGATAATGTTATCGTCAAAGGAAAGACTCATCCGATCCAGATATTTGAGGCCTTGGGCGAACGAGGTTATTGTTTATCTCAGGCACAAGAACTCTTTTGCCGTGGATTGGAATGCTATAACGTAAGAGAGTTTTCAAAGGCGATCCGGCATTTTGAGCGGGGCGCCGACCATGATCCTCCATGCCGGGTTTTCCTGGCCCGCTGCCGGTATTTGTCGGAAAATCCGGTCTCCGACGACTGGAACGGGGTCTGGATGTCTGAAGAAAAATAATCTCTTCCGCCTATATGCACTCTGCACCTAATAGTGCGTTTCTTGCGTATCGCTGCAACCAGAGAGACCCCACCAAAAGCCTATCCCTTATCAAACACTCGGAGATCCCACATTAGGGGGCAATGCAAAGGGATTGCCAAGATGTCACGGGTCTCGCTCCCTGCCCTGCAAAAGGGCGAGATCCCTGATGGCCTGTGCCGTTGTTTTTAATTCCCTTTCCAGGATCGTCCTTACGTCAAGGAGGACTTTTTCCCTTTCAAGCCTCGCAATCACCGGTGGGTCATAGGCCCTCAGCCAGGATTCCATAAATCGGGAGGACAGCTTTTCGGGTACTAGACACAGCAAACGACTCCGTAATTCCTGGTGTGGCAATGCCCCCCCACCTACTCTTGAGATACCATCCGCCAGCTCAACGGAGAAATTTCTAGTCTTGAGTCTGCCAATATACTTGAGCAGCCGTGCCGCTTTCTTGGTTAGAGATCCATGTGTTTGACATATCATCTTCAGAGAAGGGATTTCTCTTATAGCAGACCTTTCGTCCCTGTACAACCTCAACGTTTCCTCCAAGGCCAGAACGGTCAATTTGTCGATCCTTAAGGCCCTGGCAAGTTGGTTTTTCTTGATCGCCCTGATCAGGTCCTCTCGCCCTAATATGATCCCGGCCTGGGGGCCCCCGAGCAACTTGTCGCCGCTGAAAGTTACCAGGTCAGCGCCGTTTGACAGGACTTCCCGCACAGTAGGTTCCTTGCTCAACCCATACTTGGATAAGTCCACCAAGCATCCGCTACCAAGATCCTCCATAACCGGGATCCCGTGCCTTCTCCCCAGTTTCACTAGTTCCGCTAGGGGAACCTCCTCCGTAAAGCCGACGATCCGGAAATTACTCGTATGGACTTTTAACAGAAGGGCCGTTTCAGGACCAATCACGTCCTCGTAATCTCGGAGGTGGGTCTTGTTAGTGGTACCCACGCCCACCATGTTAGCCCCGCTCTTGCGCATGACGTCAGGGATACGAAAAGTACCTCCTATTTCAACAAGTTGGCCAAGGGATACAACCACATCACGGCCCTCAGCCAGAGTCTGAAGGGAGATAAGTACTGCTGCGGCATTGTTGTTGACTACCATTGCAGCCTCGGCGGATGTCAATTCCCTCAGGATATCCTCTACATGGGTGTACCTGCTGCCTCGCTTACCCGCATCCAGATCGTATTCCAGGTTGCTGTATCCGCCAGCAAGAGACCTGAATTTTTTCAAGGCCTTCTCCGGCAGAACCGATCGTCCCAGATTGGTATGAACCACTACGCCGGTGGCATTAATAACCGGCCTTAAGCTTTGTATTGATATCAGCTTCAACCTATGCACTACTCGGTCCGAAACCGATTCAATACTCAAATCAGGCCCTTGTTCAACAATTTCCCCTTTCTCGATTCGTGTCCGTAATTCATCTAATACCTGATTTGTGGCCTTCAGGATCAGACTGCGAGGATAGATGATCGAAGCCTCCTTAACCATCGGGCTGAGCAGCAGGGTATCTACAGCTGGTATCTTCCTGAACAATGGCCACTTGTCATTGGTGATCACGTGGAATTCTCCTATAAAGGAATGGCGTTCGATCGTCGGAACAGGTTATGTTCAATTAAATATAATTCCCAATATAAATAAGATTTTTTGTGACGTCAAATACTTAAAGCTGTCGGCAACAATTCCCATTATAGCTATGGCCGGGAAGATGGCATGTCTTTTTGCAGGTATCCCTGAACTTGCCCCATTTTGTGTTGTAGATTGGAATTATTGCCTTTTCCAGGCTCCAGAATGGGAATTGATGACAAGCGGCAAACTTCTCAATAAATCGGAAGTTTTCCAGGCTTTTCTTCGTATGGTTTTGTCAGTAAGTGCAAGGGTAGCGCAATATCCCGCAGAATGGGCTTGCAGAATCCCGTGGAATTATGATATGGTCCAACCTTGCCATGGTGGGTGTAGCTCAGTTGGTAGAGCACTGGGTTGTGGCCCCAGTTGTCGTGGGTTCAAGTCCCATCACTCACCCCATAGAAAGCTGCAAGAGGATCAAAAGGATAAAGGTATGCAGCATATCGTCCATAATTCGTTAAGGAGATCCGGTCATGAACATGCCTACTATACATTTTTCCTTTTCAGTGGCAGGGTTTTGCAGGTTTGCGGTTCTTGTCGCTTCCTGCGCAGTGATTCACGCCTGCGCCTCCACGTCGGAGGATCTTCCCGAGGGTAGGATGAAGCAGAACTTCGAGGCCTGTGATACCAACGGGGATGACATGATCACTTGGAAGGAGTTCCGATCAAGGAATTCCAGAATGCCCAAGCGGAAGGCCCGTAAACAATTCAACAGATACGACCTTGACAAGGATGGAATTATTAAGGTAGAGGAGGTGATCAAAATACACGACTCTTTGTAGGACGTCCGTGTTCCTATTTCTTGGGTTATGGTCTGGTGTTTGTAGGAAATGGTATGGTAACCTTCGCTCCAAGGGGGAGAAGCCTGTTGCCTTCCTTGACGAGCGGCATTGTGATCTATCAAATGAGGAGGTAAAAAATGATACCTAAGAAGCTCATGATTATGTTCGCATTGGGTTTGACCCTAATAGCGTCTCCTTGCTGGGCTGACCCTGTCTTTCGGGAGGTGTTATCTAATCTCGAGATGCACGCGGATATAGCGAAAAAACGCGCACAGAAGATTGAGACTCTGGCTGACCGTATCCGAACACTGGCAAATGAGATCGAGAATCTCTCTGACACTATCGTAGCAAAAAAGCAAAGACCCAGAATACGAATATTGGAGAATAAGATAGATGTGTTTCAGGAGAGAGTTGAAGAACTGGAAGAATTGACGGATGGCATGCGCCTGTTGGCGGGAAAGATGCAGAAGGAAAGTAACAGGGTCAAGGGAAGGCCATAACGTCGGGCGTTGCCTCCGGCTTACGAGATTAACTTTCGTTGTTATATTTCTTCATCAGGCCATCTCCGGTTGCTCCTCAGGTGAGTTCTCAAAAGGTTCGGAAAGACGACAAAGATCCACATGGCACCCTGGTTCTTATGAAATACCCTGACGTTTTGAGGAGACACCAACCAGGCCGCGACACCTTTGAAGTATCGCTGCTATTCCTGTGGATTTGCCCAATGGGAGCAATCAGGAGTGACCTTAAACCGGTCACCAATTCTGTCAGGGTATCTGTTTGTGTAACGACTTATCCTATAACTTGGATATCAAATCCGCCGAAACTTCCTTCACGCCAGGCCTTCCATCCAGCTCGGCGACCTTGGGAATGCCGCCATTTTTCGCCGAATAGTCCTTGTAAAAATTGATGGCTGCAGTGGTCCCGGTCGCAGCGTCATAATAAATGTTGTGACGTTGATCAATGGCCTCCTCATCCTGATCGTCAGCGCGGGTCTTTAGGTCTCCTCCACACACCCGGCAATTTTCTCCATCCGGCTTTATGGCGTCAATATAAATATTGTTGGGATGGTTGTTGTCATTGACGCACAGACGGCGTCCCATAATGCGGTTTTTTGCGATCTGCCGGTCAAGGACCATATCAATCACGATATCCAGGTTGATGCCTTCTTTTTCGAGTGCCTTGGCCAATTGCTGTGCCTGGGTGAGGTTCCGTGGAAAACCGTCCAGGAGCCACCCATTCTTGCAGTCATCTTCTTTGAGACGGTCAAGGATCATGGGAATGGTAATGCTGTCAGGGACCAGTTCCCCACGGTTTATATAACCTTCGGCCTCTTCACCGAGTTTTGTTCCGCGTGAGATATTGTCCCTGAAGATTACACCAGTCTCAATGTGCGGAATCCCAAACCTTTCCTTGACAATTGCACCCTGTGTGCCCTTTCCACTTCCATTCGGCCCGAAGAACAGTATTTTCATCTTTCTATCTCCTTTTTCTTTGTATTTTGCAGCAGCTTAAAAAGCGACTGAGGAACTTCTCAAAAAATCAGGGTATATCCTCCTAATACTCTTTTTTTAAACGCAAGCCATCTGTAATGACATACGCAACCCGAGGCGCCTCGCAAAGGTTATTGGTATGTCTCACCCAACCGAGCTTGACAGCAGAGAAGCACGCTCTCTATTGATTATACAATCCATTTGTTCAAATTGTAAATAGTGTTTAGAAGAAAACCGGCCCAAGTCAACATTCAACGTCGGAACGAAAATAGGATTCCTGTAACACTCCAAGTCCTTTGGAATAAATGTACGCTGGTTACGGACCCATGGCGGTCTTTCTTGGCAAGGCCGCATATACTATCCTCGGTTTATTGAAAGGCAGTTTGGCCACGAAATAAAACGCAGGACAGCTCCGGTTGGGAGTTCCTAAAGGCCGACCCTCACGCCGTATCTTACTTTTACCTGGCCATCTCTTGGGACCTTTACATCAAATCTTATAGTAAAGGCATCGATTTTCTTGTAAGGGTGACTGTTGCTTGCAACGACCCAGTTTCCGAATAAAGGCTCCAAGATGCCAACGGTCACATCTTCTTTCTTGTGGTTTCTCAGCGTAATTTCCCATTCGGATTCATGAAGTTTTGTGGATATCTGCCGGTAGTTTCGTTGGATTCTATGGGCCACGACGTCAAAAGCCTTTCCAATATTCAACCTGACTTCTTCATCCTTAGGTGTATGCTGTATGCTATCCTCTCCTATGAAGTGCAGGCTTCCATTATGGTCCTGTTTGTAAAAACGCATAATCCCGGCCGGAAGGGGAGTGCCGAGCTGATTATCTCTGGAATTTCTGAGTTTAATATATACATTGACAGCATGCTTGGAGGTCTTTTCTCTATAGAGCCTGGTAAAGTTGCTTCGATTGCCTTTAATCAGAAGTTCCTTTTCAGTTTGTGTGCCAACAGCTTGGAGCAATAGTACCTGTTTTATCTGCTTATCTTTTATTGTTGTCTTCCTCTGCAGGTCATAGATATGATACTCAAAAAAGGCCCTTTCTTCGAAAGGCGGGGTTTCTGCCTTTTCTTTGTATCTCCTTGCATACACCTTGTCTTCAGATTTCTCTTTGACCTGATGGACATCTCCAGCCACCAGTTTCAGGCAGGCATTCCTATAGCTGGTCCCACTCTTGTTATCCAGAGTGACCCAACCGGATATATCAGCGAGAGTATCGGCCTCGTTTAGGGCCACAACATAGTCTGTTTTCCATTTGATGTTCTTAGTGAGGTAGGAAACCTCAAGATTGTGAGACATCTCGCTTCTGTTGCTGTAAAGCCACGTAAGTGTTGGTTTTGCTATAAGAGTCTCGGGTATTTCCGGAAGAATTTGATGACCAGGATGGCCGAGATATATCTCGTCGTTTATTCTATAGATTGGTCCCTGGTTATTGCTCAGCAAAGTGGCGTCTACGAACTCTTTCCTGTCTTGGAATTTGTTCCAATCCATGATCTTTATTTTCTTCCCCACATATTTGTCAAGCAGCTTTTCCGCATTCATAAGGTCATATTCATAGTTCTGTTCAAGTACTGTGAAGTTGCCCGGATGGTTAAGAGATTTTGCATGGACTGTTTCGGGCATAATATGTGAGGCAACGTCCATAAACCTTAATTCACCTTCACCCAAAGGAAGTTTGACGTGGCGCTTATCCTTGATAAGGCCAAGGTTATTATTATAGACCGTGACTTCGACCCCCACCTGGTCATCAACGATGCTCTTCGATACGGCCTGTGCCTGTGCAGATGAAATCAAAAAGACAACCAAACAAAAAAGACAGGATCGCTCTTTCACGACTTTTTACCTCCATATTAGTGATGGCCTTGTGATAAAGAGACTCATAATGTTAAGACAGCTGACCGCGGCCGTTCGGTTTATGATAGAGAGACACCGTATACTTTGGGTAATTGTCCGACCAGTTCGCGGACAGAGGATCGACGGCAACGGATATTCATTGTTCAAGATACTGCTTAAGAATCTGATTCTCCAATCAAAAGCGTTTTGATCTCGGATTCTATGCAACGTTAGGGTTGATAAGCGTTATATCATAAGTCTGCTTGCTTCACCAATAAAAACCCGAATAGACAGAACTATCGTGGCCATTATAATCACATGTTACATGGGGATAATCCTCCCCCAATTCCCGCCCTGTCCTTGACTCACAACAGGGAGTCTTATAAACTCCTTACAAGGTGTCACTGATGATTTGGCCAAGATGATTGCTGACCAGCCACTGACCCCTCACCAACTTGCATTTGCATAGGTGGGTTAACATGCGGACGACATCAAGAGGATAGGAACAATTCTACCTCGCCGAAAGGAATCATGACTACGTGGTATACCTTCGCTGTTATGGCGTTATTTCTCATGGGTACTCAGAGGTTTTTATATAAAGTCTCTGCTGAAAGGAAGTGCAATACGGCTTGGACAACCTTTTCGTTCATGGGTACTGTAAGTTTTTCGAGTTCAATCATGTTTATCGTCTCCGGCGAGTCCGTCGCTGAAACCTCTGTCTTTCTACTTGTCGTCTTCGTGAATAGTAGTTCTTTTCTTGTGGCTACAATCACGCATATAGAGGGGCTGAAGTACATACCTACCAGTGTGGCATACCCAATCATTAGGCTCAATACCGTAGCTGTAGTCATTTTCTCGATCCTGTATTTCAAAGATCATCTGTCTTATTATCAGGTTGCAGGTATTGTCCTGGCTATGGGCGCTATTGTGTTATTAACAAGAGAACTCAATGCCAAGAAACCATCTTATGAAAACATAAGACTCGGCTTTATATTTGTCTTCATATCAGCCTTGTCAGGCGCTATCGCCACAATCTCCAGCAAATTTGCCGCGATCCATACAAATAAAATGGCCTTTATTGCCCTATCATACATGCTTTCAACATTGTTTTCCTTTGGGTTAAGAAAAAGGTTGCAGACCGAGGAAACGAATACAAATCAAGGAGATGCACTCGTCATTGGCTTTGTTATGGGCCTAATCAATTTTGCGGGATATTATTCATTTTTGAAGGCGCTCTCCTCCGGACCACTGTCTATCATCGCCTCAATTACGGGTATGCATTTTGTTATTGCAGTAATCCTTTCCGCTCTGGTCTACAAAGAAAAACTGCCTCCTTTGAGGATTCTTGGTATTTCACTGACGGTTATATCGGTCATCTTGCTGAGGCTTTAGGGTTCTATGACTTAGGATTCTGCAACTATTGATGTGACTGATTTGTAAACTCGGGGACGTTCTTAAATTGGCAATACAAAAGATATCCTCCCCACACCCACGTGATGACCATCAAAAA
>JAXHTA010000085.1:0-10782 GCA_034190285.1 Thermodesulfobacteriota bacterium
CCGACGATAGATGGAGTCATTAGCCCAGGAGAATGGGACGTAAAGGGGCAAAAGGTCTTCCATCGTATGTACTCGGTGGATTCCAAGATCGAGACTTATATGATGTGGGATTACAGTTATCTTTATCTAGCTGCGTCTGTTTCTGACTGGAGCCTCTGGGACGAAACAAACATATACCCATGGATAGTATTCAACGATGACAGCTTGGAGGTGACTCTTGATATGCTGGACAACGGGGGAGCATCGATGGCGCCGGGCGATTTTCTATTCCAGGCTGAGCCTGGCGGCAATGTGCTACTGAGCGAGGCGACAGATACTGATTTTAGCGGCATCCCTGACACCGATTTCTTCGCCAGGACTTCCTATGCAGGGACACTCAATGATAATTCCGACATAGATTCGGGCTTTGTCGTTGAGGCCGCGATTCCGTGGACCACACTGAAGACGACCCCGTATGATGGAATGCCTATGGGCGCCTGTTTCTGGAGGTATTCAGATGACGATGGCGGCGACTATATGGTCGATACGGAGGCAATAACGACCTTTTACTCGCCGAACGACTGGATAACGAACAGGGGCGGGGAGTCGGGCAGCAATCGAAACCCATCTACCTGGGCCACAGTGGTCTTAAGCGATTCCTATGATGTATGGACCCCATCTCAAATCGCGGATCTTTCGGTCACGGTCGAGCATGCCTACAGTGCCTTGCTCCATTTTAGCGCAGCCGATGATAATGGATGGTATGGCCGGGCCTCCGAATATCGGATTCGTTATACCTCAGACCCATCTGCCAGCATTGAGGCCTTTAATGATTACACCACAATCTACAGACCCAACGCTTACGGGGAACAGGAATCCCTTCGCATGGCAGGCCTTGATGCGTCCACCACTTACAGGGTGTGCTTATCGGCAGTGGACGAACATGGAAATGAGGGGCAATGCTCGAACATCGCCCAGTTTACGACACCAGCGGCGCCCCAGGATACTAAGGATAGGGGTTACGTCGTGCAAAGCCCAAACGGCCGCTATCTGATGACCATGGACGGCTCGCCATTCACGCCTATAGGGTGTGGTATGCCTTTTGGGCTATTTTTCTGGGCATTTGAACCATTCCAGGAGATGACGGTTGAAGAATTCTTCCAGAAACTGGAAGACAATGGTGTCAACACTCTTCGGGTATTTGCGGAAGACTACTACCCTGACGAAGAGACCGGCGAGCCGGACAAACCCCTTGAGCCTTCTTTAGGCGTCTTCGACGAGGAGGTTCTGGCGAAACTGACAACAATCCTTGATCTTTGCCGGGAGCACGGTATCTATCTTGTCTTAAGCCCGTGGGACAATTTCTATTATGTGTACCACGAGGGGGCCGCCGGCCCATACGCGGGCGTAATTTCAAGTGTTCGCGACGAGTTCTACGGTAATCCTGACGTAAGACCCTATCAGAGGGCACGGATCAAGAAGCTTTACGATACATTAGGCACTCACACAAACCTGATGATGTGGGAATTGGTCAACGAATACGACAACCCCCACTGGAACAACGAGCAGGAATCCGTGCGGCAGTCATGGATAAAGGAGATGGCCGAATATCTCCGGTCGCTTGGCGCGGTCCAGATCATTGCCCCGTCGTTTAATTCCCCAAGTCCTCAAGGGTGGGAGGGGCGAGGAGAGTTCGTTTACAACTATCCCGAATGGGGAGTGACTACATTCCACCTGTATTATCCATCTATCGCCGATCCTAACAAGTACTATTCGCTTTCGGGGCGCAATCCTTTTGAACTGGCCTCGGGTATGGACAAGGGCTTTCTGCCAGCCCAGCGGACATCCCAGGCCCTCAAGTTCGCCTATGGGCAGATTGCTGTGCCGCGGCCTGTTTTTCATACGGAGACTGCCACGATAGAGGCATCAACCGGCCTCAGATACTATGATTCCACTTTCACCCAACAGGACGATGAGCGAATGTTCAATGCCATGAACTGGGCCCACCTGGCAGGTGGAGGTGCAGGCACCGGGCTCAGATACACGGCACTTACCGAGACCTCTCTTCTGACTGACAAGATGTATGAATTCTATGGCCTTTATAGTGCGTTTTGTGCCGAAAACGTGGATTGGGTGAACTTCAATCCGAAAAATATCACCGAGGACCTGGTTATCTCCGGCCTCGACCAGCGCAACACCGTACGTTCGGCCATTTCCGATGGGAAGACCTGTATTATATACTTGACGAGGGATCTGAGCATTGATCCCTCGGCCGTGAACAATTCTTCAATAGAAATACCCGGGCTGGTACCCGCGGCGAAGTATACTGCCGAGTTCTGGGATGCGGGAGACTCGTCGGCACGCACGCCAATGAGCACAACCTCGGTATCTGCCTGCTGCAATGGCAAGTGCATTATCACTCTGCCCACCTGGACTACCGGTATCGCGATAAAACTCTACAAGACGGGTGACTGTGTCTGCTTTGCGGGCGACCTGAGTCTCGATCTTCCATGTGTCTCATATGCGGGGATACCATACGCATTTACCCTCTACTACTATTATAATATATATGACCCTTATAACCTCTACTGGGTGATGGATCTGACATCATTCACCGCAGGGAGTAACACGGGCGATTGCCTCGCCTTCGGGAGCGACCTGAGCATACAGCTTCCATGTGCAGGCTATGATTGTGAACGCTACGGGTTCACCCTGAACTACTACTATAATCCGTATGACCCCTATAATCTTTACTGGATAATGGATCTGGCATCATTCACGGTAGAATGAGGTCGTTTAGTGAAAGGAGATAGATTATGGACATCGAATTCCACTACCATATAACCTTCATACTTGCCAGAAAAGCCGGTTTCATCGCAAGCGACTCTTACAAGATCGCATATTCCAGCCAGTATACGGATGACAACATCTATCGGTACTTCATCAACTTTGAAGACGGATCATCGTACTTAAACGAAATCTCCCAGACCTTTGACATTACAAAGCCGTCCCCAAAGCGACAGAAGATATATCCCCTGTTTCATTTTATCCCTGGAGGCGAAGAGTGGGCCGGCCAAAACCATTTTAAGAGATATCGGCATCATGTCTTTACCACCGTCCCGGACAGCACCAATGCCCGCGCGCTTTTCGACGCGGCCCTGCAAAGCAAGGACCTATACCGGATCGGGATTGCAGCCCACGCATATGCTGATACGTGGGCTCATCAGAACTTTCTCGGCTTCAAGCACAAGTTAAATGGAAAACGTTTTGAGGTAATAATCCCCAACATAGGGCACGCGGATTTTATGCATGAACCCGACAGGGTCCACAATGAGTGGAAGGATACAAGGCTTAAAAACGAATATGTCGATATAAAGAACGACACCCGCTTTATAGAGGCCGCAAAGGCCATTTTTTTGCGATTCCGGAAATTTACCCATCCAGGCGATAGCGACCATATGGCGGAGACGGCGTATAGCGAGCTGAAGTTGGAGGACCAGCTCAAGGATGCTATGGATGAGACGTATTTTTGGGGTGCCGATGAAAAGGCCCGCACCAGGGCCTACAAGAAGATCTGCCGCGAGCTTGACAAGAAAAAGTACAAGTATGATCCAAAGGCTTGGCGTCATGATGCTGTCGAAAAAATGCCTCTTGAGTCAGATCTGTTTGACAGGTACTGGGCTGGGAGAAATTTCCATGTCTCCCACTGGTTCCGGTTCCAGGAGGCCGTAAAGGCGCACCGTGATCTGGCGCTGAAGAGATTCGAGCCTTTATTCGAACAATTAAGACTTCCAATCTGATACATCTTTCTGCCGAATAACTTTGAAATGCGGTTTCGTCAAAAGAGGCCCCAAAAGGTCCGTAACCATTTGCTTTGAAGGGCCGAAGTATTATGGCATGCCTTGTTCCAGGGGGGCAAGATGTAAAACAGGACAACGAATGGAGGGATTTCAGATTATGAAAGAGATTCTCTGTTTGTCAGCAATGTTCTTCTTATTGACCACAGGAGTATTACTCTCTGTCGAGATATCCTGCAATGCTATGGAACCGGAACCGCTTTACGGTATGGCAGTCAGCCCGAGGGGGATTCTGTTCCAGGTCCATAGTAGCGGCTGCACAACAAAGGATGATTTCACTGTGCAATTGCTCGAATCTCATCCGCTTCAGCTGCGGCTCATCCGGGATAATCCTGACCCATGCGATGCCTACCTTCCTTACGGAATAGTCATTTTTTATCTTTACAGTGAACTCGGGTTGACAAATGGGGAAGATTTCATTGTCACCAACCCGAGATCTGTCATAAATGTGATTACATATTAGGATGTTGGTTCAATAAGTGATCACCATGTCCTGGTGGCACCGAGCCGGGGTCTCTGGAAGGCCCGACCAGGCGTTTTTGGTTGACTTCTGTGTCTTATCGCCTGTATCATAATGCCGATGGTAAAATTTTCCCAAAATTTTCAGAGCTTACGGGCAAGGGTCATCTGATTTCCCTTGGAGCGGTCATTGGTGTATGCCAAGTTCCTTATATAAATAGTGCCCGAACGAAAACTGTCTTTTTCGCCCATATCTGCGTCAGACTCAAATTTAATTCTCGAAATACTCTATGTATTCCTGCGGTTAAAATCTTCGTTTTCCTTGATCTGAACGAAAAATCCTGGTTTTCGTTCAGACACAAAATAAAGCAAAAGAGGACTATCGATGAAGAAGAAAACCTGGTTTGATTTAACTCGCAAGCCGCGCAAGGCCCTGGTTGTATGCATCCTGTTTCTTGCCACTTCAATCACGCCGCCTGCGGTCAGGGATGCCGCTCCATTTATCTCTCCCAGCCCTGCAGATGCCTTTATGTGGCCGCTGGTTGGTGTTGCCCTGTTATACAATGTTGGTTTTGGGTCGATGGTCACCCTGTCGATCCTGGATCCTGTTTCAGCGGGTGGAGGAGAGTTTCGTTTTAAAGAGCAGTTGCTGTCCCTTGGAGGGTTGATCCCCCTGGAGTTCACCCTTATGTATGCCCCTGATCTCCAGTTCAATAAGACCCCGGCCAACAGCGGCCGGACCCAGTTTCCACCCCATGACCTGATACAGGCGTTTACGAGCAATACGGTCACCCGTCTCCTGGCCTTTGACGACAGGTGCGAATTCGAATCTTACGTCAACGTTTTATTGAATGGAGACACCCTGGTATTCAAGGACGACGGCACGGGAAATTATCAGGCCACTGGTCCTGAAGAATATCTGATCCAAGAGGTTGGCGATTATTATTACATGATGGACCCGAACCGGGGATTGGTTTACATATTTCGCAGCAGGACAGTAGATTCCTGGGCGAGCCAGTGCCAGTTCAATACGGCGGAGGGAGAGGTCATATACATATTTGACCGGAACAACAATCGTCTGTCATACACATACGACAATACCCTCAACCTGCCTACCAAGATCGAAGACGGTCTTGGCCGCAGTCTTGATTTTACACATGCGTTCAGCATCAGTCTGGCGGGCAGAAATCTGAGCAGCGTTTCCGACGGATATGGGAGGACTGTTGGTTTTACATATGGTAAGTGCGGCAGCAATGATGTCCTTTCGTCATTTACCGACCCAATGGGCCGGACGACCACGTTTGAGTATGACGAAACCAAGAGGGATTGCACGCTTATAGAGAAGCTCAACCGTCCACTCAACAATTCTCACATCGACCAGACCTGGACCGAAAACCCGCGGGGTCTTGATGCCATCGGCTCCCAGAAAGACGCGTATGGCAATGAGACGACCCTTGGTTTTTCACAGGACGGCAACGGCAACGTCATCACCACCGTAACCGACTCAAGCGGCGGCCAGAGGAGATTTCGTCATCAAAGAGATCGATACCCTCTTGAATCCACGGACCCCTCGGAGAACGAGTCTTCCGCAGGCTACAATACCAAAGACCAGATGACATCGATCAAGGATCGTCTGGGCGATACGACCAGCTATAGCTATCATGGAATATCAGGGAAGATCGCCTCCATAACCAACAACAAGGGGGACACCCTGGGCCTAACCCACACGGCCACGACCCAGACCTTTACCAACCCGGACACCAGCGATACAGTCGACTTCACCTTTTACGATCTGACCCGCGTGGACTACCCGGACGGCACAAACGAGCAGTTCACCTATGATTCAAACGGTAATCCTGTGAGTCGCATTGATCAGGCAGGCTATACCTGGACCTATACGTACAACGGCAGGGGGCAGGTATTGACCATGACGAACCCTGCCAGCGGCGTGACTACCTATACATATAATACAGACGCCACTCCTGCCACGAGCACGGACTCCGATACCGGGACGACCACGTATGGCTATGACGCATACAAGAGATTAACCGGAATAACCAGGCCGGACGGAAAGACGGCGCAACTGGCCTACGATCTAAACGACCGGATCACATCCGTCACGGATGAAAATGGTAACACCCATACGTATACCTATGACGCCAACGGCAACCGTATCAAGGTGACCGATCCTGTTGGCAACGAGACCCTATATGCATACGACCTGATGGACCGGTTGATCCAGGTCACCGACCGCCTGGGCAAGACATCGGCCTTCGCCTACGACAGCATGGGCCGCGACGCCTCATCAACCGATCCCAACGGAATCCAGACCACATACGGCTATAATCCTCTCGGGTGGTTGACCGGAGTTACAAGGGCGGGCGGGACATGGCGGATTGCCTATGACAATGAAGGCGTTGAGTCTTCCAGGACCAGCCCCAGCGGCTACAGGACCACTTATTATACCGACGTCCTGGGCCGTACCAGTGGATTCACCAATCCATTGAATCAGATCACTTTGATAACACGGGATTCCATGGGGAGGGCAACGGGATTGACGGATCCCCTGAACCGGTCCATTCAATTCAGCTATGATGGCAGAGGTCTTATCTCCGGGGCTAGTGTACCTGTGATAGGTAGCACAAGTTACACTCGAAACGCCCTGGGCCTTGTGACCCAGGCGACGGACCCGAATGGTGGAAACTGGTTTTTCGATTATACCGGGATGGGGCATTTGCAGTCATCTACTGATCCCCTTGGAAATACCTTGCAATATGTGTATGACCTTAGGGGGAGGATCAGCCAGACGACCTATCCTGATGCCTCAACCAAAGTGATGACGTATGATGATGCGGGTAATATGACCCGCAGTCTCTTCTCGGACGGGCTTGACCTCCAGTACACCTATGACGCCCTTGACCAGCTTGTGAGCGCGAACGGTCTCACACTGACCAGGGACAAGGAAGGCCGGGTCACCAATTCGGACAACCCCGGCATGAACTTCGGGGCGACCTATGACGACGGTGGAAGGCTTTCTACCGTCACCTACGCAAACAACGCATTCACCGTGACCTACGGCTATGATACGACCACGGGACTCCTTAGCAGTGTGACGGACAGTCTCACGGGAGCCTTGATGACCTTTACATATGACAGTGACCGGAGGCTGGTTGGCGTCTACCGCTCAAACAATGTCCACGGTACCCTGACCTGGGACAACGCCTCAAGGCTGACTGGGATTCAGGAGGGAAGCATCTTTTCTATCCAGCGCACCATGGATGCCGCCGGCCAGGTGACACAGGCCAGCATGACCGTGCCCTTAAGCCCTTCCGCTCATCTTGGTTCAGGAACGGAGGCCTTTAAATATGACGCGGCCTGTCAGCTAAGCGGTAGCGGGTACGGTTATGACCAGCAAGGGAGGCTTACGTCCGGGTCCGGCCATACGTATACGTGGGATACGGCCTCACGCCTTACAGGCATAGACGGTGTGACCTTGACTTATAACGGCCTGGGGGCCCTGGTGACCCGGTCAGAGGGGGGATCGACCGTTCACTTCTACTACAACCACGGCATCGGCATGAAGCCCATTGTAGCCGAGCAGGACGAGGCAAGCGGACAGTTTCTGCGTTATTATGTGTGGACGCCCTCGGGCGAGCTTTTGTATATGATTGATGCGGCCAATGGCAACATGGTCCATTTTTATCACTTTGACTCTATTGGCTCCACCCTGGCCCTCACGGACGCGGCCGGCGCTGTGACCGACTTCTACGCCTATGATCCATACGGCAGGCTGTTGCAGCACAACGGATCAAGCCTGCAGCCCTTTACGTTTGTGGGGAAGTGGGGCGTACGACAGGAAGGAAGCACAGGAGGATTGTACCACATGAGGGCAAGGTATTATGACAGCGAGGCGGGCCGGTTTATCTCAAGAGACGCGGTCAAGGATATCAGTCCACGCAGCATCAATCCCTACCAGTATGCCTTGAGAAATCCTCTTTCTTACACGGATCCCACGGGACTCAAAGAATTTGGAGGCGGCTTTGGACGGATACGGGACGTCAGGCCCGGAGGAGTATGTGGAAGAAGCATCACTGACCTTTCTGGCCGCCAGCGGACTAAACGGACCGTGTCGGGCTTTACGGGATATCGCAGGGCCGTGTTGAAGATGGCCCGTTTTCAGCAGTTGCTGATCTATTACTCATATATGCGGGCCGTGCTCGCGACGGGCACGCAGACGTACTCAAGCACCAATGCAGGGGACTCTGATCCGAGCAGCCCTTCTCAGACTAAGATTGCACTGGGAGGCACAAAGACCTTCTGCCGCCCCTGCGTTGAATCACAAGAACTCACGACAGGGGTAAATAATAAACAGCAAAATCAAACAGTTAGCGTCAAACGATCCGCAGGCTCTCAGATCGCAAAAAAAAGAGAATTTCTTAGAAAGGTTCATGACTTGCAAGGAAATGCATTACTGTCAGACTGCCTATATGTTGATGGGTCAGATCCATGCGCACCAATGGTATATCTACCAATAGCATTAAAACCATGAGGAGGAAAAAATGAAAATATCCACTACAGCATGCGTATTGTGTTTCGCATTGCTCGTGCTATGCAACACCCAGCATGCATCAGCAGGAACCGTCAATTACACCTATGACAATGCGGGCAGGCTGACACAGGCGGATTATGGTGACAAGGTAATAAACTATACCTATGATAACGCCGGGAACCTCACCAAGAGAGAGGTAACGGCGGGCGGCCTGTGGTCGGGCGCAACCGATCTTGGAGACGGCTGGAAATATCTTGATTGGTTTGGCTACTTCTGGGTCGACGAGGTCTCCCAATGGATCTATCACTATTTGCATGGCTGGGTATATCCTTACGGAGAGGAGACAGCGTCAATCTGGTTTTACACAATCGACCGGGGCTGGTTCTGGACCTCCGATCTTTATTATCCGTGGATATATGTTCTATATACCGGCGTCTGGGATGTCTGGCAGTAAAGTGATCTCATAACTGCTGAAAGGAGTGAGCTTACCGAAGCCGGGATTAACGGGCAATATGCTTGAAACCGATCCGAGGGGGACCGGATCTGGAAGGCCCCGTAACATACCAAGCCCTTTTCCGAAAATAACCGATTTTCGCCTTATTGCCGGCGGCTTTGCCGTGTATGTCGTCTTGCCGGCCATTCCTCTTATTCTCCTCTATGTTATGAACCCTATTCTCATCACAATGCATAACACAAGGGACAGAAACGCCATTACCAGAGTTCAAGGGGCATTTTGATGGGTGAGCCCCAGTACAGCGGCAGTTTTTCGCCGGATCAGTCCACGGGAGGACTACTCTCCTTGCGTATCTTTTACAGTATATTAGTCGCATGGTCGTTTTTTGCGTTCTGCGTCACAGCCCAATCGACGGCAGCTGTGAACCTTACGCCGCCTAAAGAACCTGCTGTAAGACCTTTAATAGGCAGGGCATACCCAAATGATGCGGACCGAAATCGACTTGACGACCGGATTGATCTCAGAATCAAACGTACTGAAACCCTTATCAAATCGGCAATGACAGTGGATGAAAGGCAAAAGGCCGAAGCCGGGAGGAGTCAGGTCCTGTCTATTGAGCTTATCTTTAAAGAGCAGATCACGCAAGAGCAGATGACTGACTTCCTGGCCCTGGGAGGGAAAATAGACTATATCTATAAAGCGGTGTCCTATGGTTGGAGCGGCAGGCTTTCCCTGGCAGAGATAAGTTTACTCCCTTCACGCATGGGAGAGGCCCTCGTGCTCGTTGAACAAGCAAGACAGATGGAACTCCACATGCGCCTGGCCACCCGGACGGGTCGCGTTAGGCCCGTGTGGGCTTCGCCGGGTTACGATGGCGACGGGAGCATCTCCATTGCAATTATTGACACAGGCGTGGATGACAGTCATGCGGACCTGAACGGACGAAACGCCTTCTGGGGGGATTATACTCCGGACAACGAGCCTTTACCCAGAGATGTCTTGCACCACGGAAGTCATGTGGCCGGGATAGCCCTTGGCACGGGTGATGCGCTCGGGACAGGGACAACCTTGCGCTTTACTCAGTCAGGAGACCTTTCTCCATTGGGTGCCGAGTTTTTTTATACCTGTCCTTTTGATTTCCCTGCCGTGAATACGACCTGGTACTCCGAGGCCAAATATGCTGAGGCCGGCCCTACTTCTCTCTGGCATCTTTCCACCATTAACGGCAATCCTTCTTTTGACGACCCGGGGGTCGTATTTTCCGGCTCTCTTGTTTCGGGGGCCTATGACACTTCCGTGTATGATCATGCTTCTGTTTTCTCAAACGATGCGGCCCACGGCCTCTACCCGGCTTTCCTCCAAAACAACGACCCGATATCTCTTTATGCAGTGTCACATCGGCTCACGAATTTTCCGGTGGTCGACGGTCACAATACCCTCTCGGGCGTGGCGCCTGAGTGCAATTGGGTGGGGGCAAAAGTCTT
>JAXHTA010000086.1:0-10774 GCA_034190285.1 Thermodesulfobacteriota bacterium
GAAACAGCACCTCAGAGTGCAATCGGACATCGTGGTTTGTGTGGATACAAGTGGTTCTATGGGATATAGACGCAAGCTTTCCTATGCAAGATTGGCTGCCGCAGGCTTGACTAAGGCCGCCCTGGAAAGTGGGGATAGGGTCGGAATTGTTGCTTTTGACGATTTCGGAAGGACTGTCATGCCGCTGACTAACGAAAAAAAGGGAGTCTTTGATTACATTGCGGCAATAGGTGCGGGAGGCAACACTAACATTGGTGACGGGATAAAATGCGCTACCGAGATATTACTACGGGAACCAAGCCGGAATCAAAAATATGCCGTGCTTATCACCGATGGTGAACCTACCGCTATTCCTGAAAGGGCCATTGAGAAGCTCAAATTAACGCAAGGAAGGGACCTGACTGAGGAGTATGCTATCCTTGAAACCAGAAGAGCTGCGGCCAGAGGTGTGAAGCTCTCTGTTATTCATGTTACAAATGGCGAAGACGCAGGCAAAGGATTTGTCAGGAAGATCTCCAGGGCAGGAAAGGGAAAAGTTGTTAGGATAAGTTCTGCGAAAGATCTGAGGACGATGATGAGATGAGCAGATAATCTGAAGTAAGGAGAATGAACATGGAACTGAGGGAAGAATTGCGCAGATCTATTCTGGCAAAGCTGAATACAAAGACGGACCCGCTTGATGGCTTTTACGCAGACGAAGAAACCAGCGAGGCTATACTTGCAGTGATCATATCAGGTCGTCACTTGCTTTTAGAAGGTCCACCAGGTACCGGGAAGACAACTCTGGCCAAGATCCTGGCAGGCCACCTTCGGCCAATGGAAGTAGTGTCGGGCTGCCGCTATAACTGTGATCCGGAATTTCTTCAATGTCCGGACTGTATGAGCCAGAGAACGGGGCCGGGCACGACAATGATTGCAGGTAAGGAGCGCTTTATCCGGGTGCAGGGATCTCCTGAACTCATGCCCGAGGATCTCTTGGGAGACATTGACCCGGTTGTGGCAATGCAGTGTGGAATTCATGACCCAAATGCCTTCACTCCAGGAAAGATTCAAAGGGCGCATCGAAAGATCTTGTTTATCGATGAGTTGAATAGAGTTCCTGAAAGAACTCAGAACACCTTTATTGAAGTGTTGGAGGAGAAGACTACCACTATTGCCGGTTTTGATATGAATATCCGTGTTGACACGATAGTCATAGCCACACAGAACCCTGAAGAATATTCCGGCGCAGACAAGATATCGGAGACACTTGGCGACCGTTTCGAGCGTATACGTATCGGCTACCCTAGCCATGAACAAGAAGTAGCTATCCTAAGACAATATGCCAGAAGATTTGAAGGTGTGAAATTCGATGATGAGTTGCTTGCCGAAGTAGTAAGAATATCCCAATTGACACGCGAAGAGGACGATTTTTCCCGATCGGCCAGCGCCAGAGCCACAATAGCCACATTTGAGCAGGCTCAGGCCATTGCCCAACTGAAAGGTAGAGATACGGTTTTCCGCGAAGACGTAGAGAAGGCAGCCCGAATCAGCCTGGAAGGGAGGACCGAAATCTCTGCGGACAGTCAATACAATGAGGATCCGGCAGCCCTTTTCAGAAAGATAATCAAGAAAGGCCGGTAGAGGGATTAAGATGCGTTGACGGGGCCGGGGAGGACCATCAAAAAAGTTCATTATCCTGGCCGCTTCCGTCTTTGTTTGGCCTTGTGAATATTATTTTGTACTGATCTTCAAAGCCCTTAAAACATCCGCGGCACTCACCGTCAAATTGCTCCTGCGGAAAATCCGGCGTCTCCAGTACGGGCGGAAGGGGCTCGAGATGAACCTCGAAGCCCGATTCTTCATACAGCGCCACCGCCTCGCTAAGGCGGGGTTCATTGGCTGCGAACTGCTTTGTCCACCCATTACGCTTCAGGGTCTCAGATCTTGACTCTTGGCTTACCATTGATATCAGTCCTCAAACAGGATAATAGTCCTGCCGGAGAGGCCCGTAAGGACCGGATCCCTTTGGGAGTTCAAATCATCTGAAAGGCGGGGGAGATGCGTCAGTCTCAAATGAATCCGGTTAGGCATCACCTCCTGGGAAATGGGGACCTCTGACTCACCAGAAGGCTCAACAATCTCACCTTCGAAAAGCCCTGTGGCACAGTCTATAACATATGGGTCAAGTGTCAGCAATAATCCATGATCTGGCAGGTATTCCCCGAAAAGGCCGAACCAGGCTGCGAATATCTGTCTGTAGCGATGTTCGTCCATCAAAAACTGCATCTCAGTAGGCGGGAGATCCTTGAACAAGTCTTCCAGTGAGACTTCTTGTTCCAGGGCCTCCTCAAGGGGTGATTCTCCCTGTTTCACCCGGTTGAGCATCTCTTCCGCATCAAGTCGATTCTCTTCCATTTCCCTGGCCAGGTGGAGAGTGAGATGCCACTGCAGGGTACGGTCATTCACAGGTGAAGAAGGCTCTTGTCCCATTCGGCGTATCATTTGTCTGAGATTCCACACCGAATCCTCTGATGGGTCCATTTTATTTAGGGTATTCAAACAGGTTACATAACCCTTATCCCGGTGCTGCCTGATCCATGACCTGTATTCAGCCAGCAAACCCTTGAAATCCCCTTTAGGTTTCATGTCCAAAGGAGGATTGAGCACACGAACAGGAGGAAGCCCCCTTTCTTCGTCTACCGGCAGAGACACGTGCATAAACCATGGTTGAAAGATGGTCAGCTGCCCGAAGTCAGTTATCGTCTTTTTAAGATCCCGGTCAGTGATACGGGAATGAGGAAAGAGAACCACAGATGATCCATTTAAATCCATCTCTAATCCCTCTGAAGTTCCTCTAAATTTGCATAATAATCAAGAGCCTCTGGGTTTCTCAGCGCATCTTTGTTGAGTACGGGCTGGTTATGGATTATTTTCTTAACTGCCAGTTCAACCTTTTTCATATTGAGCGTATACGGAATCTCTGGAGTGGACAGGATCTTTGCAGGAACATGCCGGGGGGAAGCGTTGGTGCGTATGACCTTTTTGATCCGGTTCTCAAGGTCCTCGGTCAAGCTGAATCCTTTAGCCAACTGGACAAACAGGATAACCCTGACATCGTTTCTCCAGTTCTGGCCCACAACAAGACTGTCTTCTATCTCGTCCAACTGTTCTATTAGGCGGTAGATCTCGGCTGTACCTATGCGAACGCCTCCCGGGTTCAGTGTGGCGTCTGACCGACCGTAGATGACCACTCCCCCCCGATCATTGATCTCCACAAAATCCCCATGGTGCCAGACATTCGGGTAGACATCAAAATAGGCGGAGAGGTATTTTTCATTTCCAGGGTCATCCCAGAAATAGATGGGCATGGATGGAGACGGGGCCGTGCAAACCAATTCACCCTGCTGGTTGATTACAGATTCTCCGTTCTGGTCGAAGGCCTCCACGCTCATGCCAAGACCCCTGCATTGCAGTTCGCCTGCGTAGACAGGCCCCATAGGGTTGCCCAGGGCAAAACAGCCGTTGATGTCTGAGCCACCCGATATGGAGGCAAGCTGGAGGTCCTGTTTGACCTCCCTGTAAATAAACTCGAAGTTCTCTACAGAGAGGGGAGAACCTGTGGAAAGCACTGTCCGTAAAGGAGTAAGATCATACTCTCTGCCTGGCTTGATCCCCGCATTTTGAAGGGCCGTGATATACCCAGCGCTGGTACCGAATACCGTCATTTCGCTATCCTGAGCGAGTTTCCACAGGACACCCGGATCGGGGTGGAAAGGATTGCCGTCATAAAGGACAAGAGTTGCGCCCACTCCCAAGGAACTCGTCAGCCAATTCCACATCATCCAGCCGCAGGTAGTAAAGTAGAATATGGTGTCTTCCCGTTTTAGATCAGTATGAAGAATGAGTTCCTTGAGCTGGTGGATGAGTATGCCGCCGGAACTCTGGACCATACATTTCGGGAGGCCTGTCGTCCCGGAAGAGTACATAATATAAAGAGGGTGGTCGAATGGCAGCTGCTCGAATTCAATTTCAAGATTCGGTTCAGAAGATTTGAAATCCCGGTAATGGACGGCATGAGGCATACCACTGATATCCAGGTCCTTATCTGTGTAAGGAACCACAACTACTTTTTCAATGCCCGGGAGTTCCTTCAGAATATCTGTGATACGGCCAAGGGAATCAAGACTTTTTCCTTTGAACCAATACCCGTTGGCAGTGAAAAGGACCTTGGGTCTTATCTGGCCGAATCGGTCAAGCACGCCCTTTATTCCAAAATCAGGAGAGCAGGAAGACCAGACTGCACCCAGACTCGTTGCGGCCAGCATGGCGATGATCGTCTCCGGTATATTAGGCATAAACCCTACGACCCGGTCTCCCGAGCGGACTCCTGAGTCCTTTAGTGATTTGGCGACAGAGGCAACTTCACCGTAGAGTCTGGCATAGGTCATACTGGTAGCGGCCCGGGATTCCCCCTTGAATATCAGTGCCACCTGATCATCCCTGTATCTAAGAAGATTTTCAGCAAAATTGAGCCGGGTGCCTGAAAACCATTTGGTGCCGGGCATTATAGTAACGTCATCAATGACCTGATCGAAAGATCTTGAGGCCTTGATTTCGGCGAATTCCCACATGGATGCCCAGAAGTCGGGAATATTCTCAATAGACCATTGATAGAGGGGCCCATACTCGGTGAAATTCTGCTTGAATTTCTTGTTGATAAAACCCATGAATCGGTACATGTTGGTGCCACTAATTCTTTGATCCGAAGGTCTCCACAAGAGTTCGGCCATGATTAACCCCTTTCCATAAATACTGTGTCCCGATGTTACTGAACCCTGACAGACCAGAGGCCGACTGGACGGCATTTCCCAGTGTTGTTGCTCTATGTTCCACATTTCACTGATATCATCAATTCCCCATTTTTTCAAAGAAATATTACGTGACACTTGACCTATTTGCCTGAGGCCCATACGTGCCAGGAAATCTAGGGGGTCTTCTAAACAGCCAGGGCGCTTCAATGCGAGTTGAAGTTATGATTTTCCTGTGATAATGATGTAGATTATGGTAATCTATATTATTATATCAGCCTAATGACCTGGGGGAGGCACGCGGCGACTTCTTTTCTTCAAATGGCCCAAGTGTTGAGAAGGAAGCAGTATTCTGACCTCGAGAGATTCAGTGACAGTTGTGCCCGGGAGACGCAAGATGGAGAAGGTAAACAGGAATGGGGTACGATTGACTGATCAGATGGTATTGATCGGAATTGGATTTGGTGCACTTTACTGGTTCATTGACTCTTTCTTATATGTTTTTCTGTCATACGAACTGAATTTTTTTGATCGTCTAATCGGACCTAATATTGACGAGATTTGGCTACGTTTGATAGTCCTGTGCCTTTTCATTGTCTTCGGTTCTCACGTCCAATTCACTATCAACAATCGCAGACGAGCCGAGGAGGCGGTCGAAAAAGCGCGCGACGCGCTGGAAGAACGGGTGGAAGAGCGGACAGTTGAATTAGTCAGAACAAACGAGCGATTGAAACGGGAAATAGAAGAGCGACAAAGGGCCGAAGAAAGACTAAAGACGACGTTCAGCCAACTCAAAGAAGCCAACAAGAGGTTGGGTCTTGCCTATGCCAGGATGCGAGACTTGAAAGATCAGGTTAGTATGCAACTCAGTGGGGAAGAGTCTGTGTTGCTGATAGATGAAGACGGGCAAATATTTGGCATGACCGAGAGAGTGCTGGAGAATACCGGAAGGAGAAGGATCGAACTGCTTGGAGACAACATCTTGAACCTGGTGGATGAGGATAGTAGACAGGAGCTGAAAAATGATATAAGGCAAGCATGGATAGGGATTTTCCGCCAGACATCTGTTCGTATGACCGGGAAACAGAAGGATCGCCAACGAATCGAAATGAAGTTGATGCACATGAGTATAGAAAGTGGAGTGAGGCTTATGGTATTGATGCGAGGATCGGATGGAGAGGCAAATGGTGTCAAATGCTTTTGATCAATATTTCCCTTGGTTCGCTAAGCCATGTCCTCTATCTAGGGTTGGAGATAACTGGCTTTGCCAGGGGAAAAATTTTTTCATTCGTAGCACAAGTACCTGGATAGTGGAGAGCGATTATGGAAGTATGCTTTTGGGGCACGCGGGGATCGCTGCCGGCTTCGGTAAACACAGATAACATCCAACGGAAGCTAAGCTCAGCCTTGGAGGTTGCTGTGGAGAAAGGGCTCGGCTCCGGGATTGACATAGAGGCATTTATTACCGAGGAGCTACCGTTCTGGGTGAGGGGAACCTATGGGACGAATACGTCGTGCGTCGAGATACGCGATGGCGACGATTTTGTTTTGTGCGATGCCGGCACGGGTCTCAGAGATTTCGGTAATTATCTTCAAACACATGCTGATTTGCCACCGAAGGATTTCCATATATTCATCTCACATATGCATTGGGACCACATTCAGGGGTTCCCTTTTTTTGTTCCGGCTTATGTGCGTGGGAACCGCGTAACGTTTTACGGCTGCCACGAGGAAATGAAGGAGGCGTTTAAAGTTCAGCAAAGCCACCCTTTTTTCCCCTTCCGCTTCGAGGACCTCGGTGCGGAGATTCATTTCGTCCATATTACCGCCGAGAAAGCATATGATGTTGCTGGTTTCAAGGTTACCCCCAAGCAGCAGAACCATCCGGGAAAGTCCTATGGATACCGATTCGTGAGGGAGGGTAAGACAGTCGTATACTCGACCGATTGCGAGCACAAGTTCCAAAGCGATGAAGATACCGCGCCGGTTGTGGAGTTTTTTGATGAGGCTGATTTGCTTATTTTTGATGCCCAGTACACCTTTGTCGACGCGTGCACCATCAAGGAAGACTGGGGGCACTCAAATAACCTGATAGGCATGGAGCTGGCCCAGAAGGCGGGCGTCAAGCATTTGTGCCTGTATCACCACGAACCGGCCTCAAGTGATGAAGACCTTGACAAGCTTTTGCGAAACACGAAAAAATTGGCCGCCCTGCTGGAGGAGGGCGGAGCGCTGAAAGTCAGCATGGCCTGGGATCGGATGCGTATACAGGTGTAGCAATGGCCGAACACTCAGCAGCGCCTCTTGCTGCATGAGGAAACCGGCATGGAATATCATCTTCCAGTCATTGATATGGAGGTTGGGGAGGAAGGGATCAATCAATCTCCAATACCGGGCTTGGCACCATGCCTTGGGGCGCCTTTTTCCATTGACACATAACTACCCTTGTCCTATACTCTCCTCATATTATAGGGCATTCCCAATCCTGTTACTCTATGATTTTAAGTGGCCTGGGATGATAGACTCTTCGCTAATCATAGTAGTGATTACGAGTAAAACGGCAGGTTCTCAATAGTCTGGGATTCAATGAATCCCAGACTATTGAGGAGTCACGAGATTGGGGCTCGACCACGATATTTCGATACACTCCCGAAAGAATGGCACTGCGTGTTCCACCTTTGGACGGTGAATCAAGATTGTTCAAAAAGTACTCAGTTGGTTAAGAGTTTACGATGCGCACGCGTTTTTACATCAGCCTCCAAATTATCCTACCAATCATTTTTGCCGGGCTCGCCACTCTGTCAGCGATTGTGGCCTTCCAGATCACCGAATATTCTATAAAGAATGCAGGCGGTTCATCTCTGCCCATCTTTTTATGGGTCGTAATTATTGCAGCCTTGACCTTTCTCTGCGGCACGGTGATAGCAAGGCTCCTTCTGGGGCCGGTGAAGAAATTTATTGGAAATGTAAAGCAGTACCCGGGCATTACCAGTGCCGAAACTGAAGACGTGAAGAATAACGAGGTGGACGAACTGAAACACTTTGCGCAGGTCTTTGATCAGGTCACTAATGCCCTTGGAAACGTGGATGCCCGGCAGTTTTTCCCGGGGATTATCGGGGAGAGCGAATCCATGCGGCGTGTATTGAGCCAGGCCATTATGGTTGCGCCCACTGATTCTACCGTGCTGATGCTAGGGGAGAGCGGTACAGGAAAGAAACTTGTAGCCACTAGCATTCACGAGCATAGCCTTCGCAAGGAAAAGCCGTTTGTTAAACTCACATGCACGGGTTTCTCCCAGGAGCAGTTGGAGAGCGAACTATTTGGCCATGAGAAAGGCGCCTTTACCGGTGCGTCGTCGCGTAAAGTCGGCAAGATTGAAATTGCCAATGAGGGGACTATCTTTATCGACGAAATTGGTGATGTGCCTCTGGACATACAGGTTAAATTACTCAGGCTTCTTCAGGAAAAGGAATTTAGACGTATTGGAGGCACGCGACCTATCAAGGTTGATCTACGGTTCATGGCCTCCAGCAAAAGGAATCTTCCAAAAATGGTAAATGAGGGGAAGTTCAGGGAAGACCTTTATTATCGCATCAATGTCTTTTCTCTTCAGCTCCCCCCACTAAGAGAAAAAAAGGAAGATATTCTGTTTTTGGTGGAGCATTTCCTCGATAATTCGCCCGGCTCGGTTCAGATGTCTTCGGCGGCCCTGCAGTCGCTCATGGTCTATTCCTGGCCGGGAAATATCAGGGAACTGGAGAATGCAGTTGAGGACGCCGTTTCAGCGTGTGAAGGAGGGATCATCGAATCGGAGCATTTGCCCCAAACAATCACAAAGGGTCTGACCCCCCATGTGGAAGCCATACTCCAGCATGCCCAAAAAATGGAGGCCATAGGGACCATTGCCACAGGAATGGCCCATAATTTTAGAAACATACTTGGCGGAATTTCTGTTACAAATCAGCTTATACAGATGAAGTATACAGATGATGCCAACTTGCAGAAGAGTATCGAAAGGATCAACGGCTTTGTAAAAAGGGGTGATCAATTAGTCAGGGATCTGATGCAGTTTTCAAGAAAAGAACCCAGGAGAAAGCTCGGTGTCTTGAATCTTACCGAAGTCCTTCAAGAGACGTATAATTTGATTAGCGAGTCTTTTGACAAGAAAGTAGACATCCGCTTTGAACTCCCCGAATCACTCCCTATCATGGGCAGCCACTCCGGTCTGAGCCAGGTATTCATGAACCTCTGCACGAATGCGCGCGATGCTATGCCAGAGGGAGGTAAACTCAGGATAGAGGCTACTAAGAAAGGAGATATGGCGGAAGTAATTGTCTCTGATACAGGGTACGGGATGGATAGAGAAACAAGAGAGAAGTGCTTTGACCCTTTTTTTACTCGCAAAGAAGTCGGCAAGGGGACCGGCCTCGGGCTTTCTACAACTTATGGTATTATGGAAAGCCACGGAGGCAGCATCCACGTCAATTCCGAGCCTGGCCAAGGCGCTACCTTCAAGCTTTACTTTCAGATGGTCACGGACGAAGGTGAGACCAAATATGAGATTGTGCCGGAAATTGTTCGTGGAAGAGGCCAGAAGATCCTTATTGTGGATGATGAAGCAGAGACCGTGAAATCAATGGAAGGCCTGATCGAGGGCCTGGGGTACCGGTCGGAAACAGCGGGCAGTGGAAAAGATGCCATAGCCAGGTACAAGACATGGCAACCTGATGCCGTGTTGCTGGACAGGAATATGCCCGGAATGGACGGAACAGGATGCGCTGAGAAAATAGTTGACTATGACCCCTCTGCCAAAATCGTCATGATTTCGGGCTACGATGAGAGGGGACCGGATGGCATAAATGGCCAAGCTAGACTGCTAATAAAGGATTATCTCACTAAACCGGTAGATATTGCTGAACTGAGCAGAGTATTGGCTCATTTGTTTGAACAGGACGGATAGGAGGAATACCCGTTGGAATTAGATTGGGATAGTCCTTTTAGCCAGCGGCCCACCGCAATCCTAGATCGCTCTGTTCGGTTTCAAGTTTCGGCGCGCTTTCACTCTTGATTGTCTTTTCATGTGTTTATTATCCTGGCCGCGGCTTATCTTATTGGGCCAGTGGATGTGTCTCCTGGCCCAGACCTGATAATCAGTGACTGGTTCTATTCCTTCTGTTCTAAAGGTATTCCAGCAAGAACACTGTGTTGGGAAAAGATCGTGCAAGACATTATTTTTCCCTCAAAGAGCAGTTTGACTGTTGCTATATTCGTCTTGCAGGAGAAAGATAATTGGCGTATACGTTTGGGCAACGGCAACTCGACGGCATAGAGGAAATCCTGCAACAGGACTTCATTGGTGTGGGGGTTCATTGCGCTGTTTTGATCGACTTGGCCGGCAATGTGATCGGCAGCGATGATAACGGCGATGCGCAGTATGATATCTATTCTATTGCCGCGCTTGCTGCGGCGAATTTTGGGGCTGTAAGCGCGATGGCCAAGATCATTGGAGAAGAAGAGTTCTCTTTGCTCTTCCACAAAGGGAGAAAAGAGAGCATTCATTTCAGCAAGGTAATGGACGACTTTCTGTTGGTTACCATATTCGACAAGGAGGTGTCTTTGGGTTTTTTACGGTTGAAGGTGGCTGAGGCAATCGGAAAGATTGAGAATATCTTTAAATCCTGATATTCAGCGCGGGTTGAGATTAATGAGTAGAAATATCTTGAGAGGTACCTTCTGTTGGCATTTGTAAATCCTATAAAAAAAGAGGTCCAGGCCAAGGTGGTTTATTATGGTCCTGGAAGGGGAGGAAAGACAACCAATTTAGAATACATATTCAAAAAATTGAATGACCGTGTGAAGACAAATATGGTCGCTATCAAGACGCACGGGGATCGGACATTGTTTTTTGATTTCCTTCCTTTTGATGTCGGAAAAATAAAGGGGTATGATGTCAAATTGCAGCTATATACCGTGCCGGGACAGG
>JAXHTA010000087.1:0-10744 GCA_034190285.1 Thermodesulfobacteriota bacterium
CAAACATGGGATTCTGTTGCCCGACGAGGTGTTGAATGAATTGCGGTCAATGGATTCTATTTTTCTGGGGGCTATTGGTCACCCCGATGTCAAACCGGGCATTCTTGAAACAGAAATCCTGTTGAAATTGCGGTTCAAACTGGACCTTTATATCAACCTGAGACCCGTGGTCCTGTTTCCAGGTGTGGAGACTCCACTCAAAGACAAGGGGCCCGAAGATATAGATTTTGTGGTCGTAAGAGAGAATACCGAAGGAGTGTACGCAGGCGGCGGCGGCTTCTTGAAAAAAGGGACTCCCGATGAAGTGGCCGTGCAGGAATCCATTAACACAAGAAAAGGAGTGGAACGCTGCATCAGATTTGCCTTTGAATTCTGCAGAAAAAGAAACAAGAAAAAGCTATTGACCCTCTGCGCAAAAACTAATGTCCTGGTCTATGAGTCTGACCTCTGGAATAGGGTTTTTCAGGAAGTTCATGAGGATTATCCGGATGTTAACTTAGGGTATCAGCACGTTGATGCGCTTTGTATGTGGATGGTAAAAAACCCGGAGCAGTTTGATGTGATTGTGACGGGCAACATGTTCGGAGATATCATTACCGATATTGGGGCAATCATACAGGGTGGACTCGGGATTGCAGCCGGAGGAAATATTAATCCCGAAGGGACGGCCATGTTTGAGCCTATAGGCGGCTCGGCTCCCAAGTATGCCGGACAAAACAAGATTAACCCCATCGCGGCCATCTCCTCGGCCCAGATGATGCTTGACTATTTGGAGGAAAAGGAAGCCGCCATGCTCTTGCAGAGGGCCATAGAAAAGGTAGTCAAAAATGACATCACTGGCCTGGAGGCCGGGAAAATGGGTTGCAGTACAAGTGAGGTGGGTGATTTGGTGGCCGAGCATATCGGCTCGCTCTAAACCATTTCGACCTCAAAACTTGTTAAATCATCAAACAAGGCGCAAAAAACGGTCCCTTGCGGGGGCTTTTGCGCCTCGTTGTGTTTGGGGTAGACCTGAATAAGACTTTCATTGGATATCATACGCAGCCAGTGGGTTTCGGCAAGCCTGCCATTTTACAGGCGCCTTTCCCAGGGCCGGAAGGAAACAATTCATAAATATATTTCAGTTTGAATCCTGTGACCTTGGAAAGGATCCTCACCATAGGGGCAATTCCGTTCTTCTTGTAGTAATCCTGGAGAACCTCAATCACCTTTAAGTGCTCATCGGTCAAGTCCTCAATCCCTTCAGTTGTCTTCACATATTGCATCCATGCCTCGTTCCAGTTGTTGAAATCGTCAATGAAACCATCTTCATCAACACTAAAAGTGTGCCCCTCAAATTCTACCGTCGGCATAATCCATAACCTCCTGATTTTTAATAATACCTTACTATCCGCGATTGCATCAAACACTATTTTAATTTTATCGCAGAAATATAATTTCGTTTTTTTTTATTGTCAATTGTTCTTTTGCATCTTTCAAGGAATTCATGCGCGATTGAGTGGGATCTTATTCCCTGCCTACGGGCAGGCTCCCGAAATATCCGTGGAGACAAAGGGCCGTTCGCCTCCAAGAGCAACAAAAGTCGCCTTCCATTCATGTTTTTCTATGACCACAGGCTACATTGACGAGGATCTCTGCCCATCGGGGATCCCCTGCTGCGTGGACATGAGTGTACGTGGCCAAAACATTCTTCCGGCAAAGGCCATCTCTACGCCCATCAACACCATGGCCCCGGTTTACCTTGAAGATGAAGTCTATATCCCCCTCCCTGGTGATATCGGCCCTTGAATAATGGAACTCATGCCCCTTCACGATGTCACCCACGGTATAGTAAGGGTTTGATCGCGTCGTCTCTAAAACGGTGTATCCATGACCCTGAGGCCTTTTCTCAAGGATGAATCTGACAGGAAGCGCACCGACCATGGGATACTCCTTGCCATCCACAAAAAGGCTCTCCCCCAGATACATGAACCCGCCGCACTCAGCGTAGACAGGTAGGCCTTTCTCGATTTCCTCTCTCAGGGAATCCCGGAATCTTAGATTTTTCGATAGGTCTTGGGCCTTGGTCTCTGGAAATCCGCCTCCGATATAGAGGGCGTCCAATTGCGGTAGTCGTTCGTGTGAAATCGCGTTTACTTCAACAAGAACGGCGCCCAACTGTTCGAGTTGCTCTATATTTTCCGGGTAGTAAAACCAGAATGAGCGGTCCCTGATGATACCGATCCGTGGGCAATCCTCACTGAGAGGTTTTTTTCCAAATTCCCTTTCTTGAAAGTCAATATCGATGTCTTCAACATCGTGAGCGATTCGCCATATCTTTTCAAGTCCGAGGTGTTTCTTAACTACCGCTTTGGCCCATGAAATAGCTTTGTCGGCATGTTCTCTTTCCTGGTAAGGAACGAGTCCCATATGCCTGTCAGGAAAGGTGTCATCTTGCAGCTTAGGAACAGAGCCAAGCACGGATGTGTCGCAGTATTCTTCAATGGTTCTTGTTATCAACATCTCTTGTCTTGAACCAGCCACCCTGTTCAGGATGACCCCCGCAATATGTAGATCCGGGTCAAAGGCCTGACACCCCTTTACAAGTGCCGCCATGGTCCGGGTCGCCATGGTCACATCCACGACGAGCAACACTGGAGTCTTGAGGAGCTTGGCCAACTCTGCCGTGCTGGAGCTGCCCCCAGCATCCAGGCCGTCATAAAGCCCCCGATTTCCTTCGATAATGGAAATATCCGACTGAATTGAACGGGACAGAAAGGATTCAAGTATCTGCGCCCCGCTCATAAGAAAAGGGTCCAGGTTACAGCACGATTGAGCCGAGGCAAAGGTCATCCACCCTGCGTCAATAAAATCCGGTCCCTTCTTGAAAGGAGCGACACTACGGCCGGTTTCCCGCCAAGCCGCAATAAGGCCCAGTGACAGAATTGTTTTTCCAGAGCCTCCTCTCAATGCTCCTACTGCGACGCGGGGGCGAACAATATGCATGTTTCCTCTGTGCTCAAGGGATTTGACGTTGAATTTGGACCACGGCTGAATCCGGTTGTCAACAACAAAGTCGCTGTTTTTTATTGACAAGCCTGGGGCATTTTGATTAACTTCCAGCACGAAAACAAGGAAAAAAATGCTAAATTCTATATTTTCAACTACTTATGGAAGCTGTCTGGGTATAAGAGCCGTTATTATCTGATGAGAGAGCAGAGACAGCAATTCCAGCGAACTAAAAGCAAACGGGAACTTTTGGATTCTTGATGGAGGAGGTGAACATAGAACTGGCTTTTCTGGGTTAATTCCGTAGCAATAGAATTTCTCTCTTTTTGAAAGGAGGTACAATTTAATGGCTTTTGAACCAAAAGAAGAACAAACGGAACTGAAATATGATGAGCTCCGCATTTATTCAGAAGAGGAACTGAATAATTACACGGAGGAAGACCTTAAGAATTTCAAGTGCAAGCACGACATCCCTGACCTGGACGAATTGGAAACAGGGCCATGGCCTAGTTTTGTGTCAGATGCCAAGCGAGAAGCATTGCACAGGAGAAAACTCGCTGATGATCGGATGTTGATTGAAAGGGATGTTGTTGAAGATATGCTGGGGCAGCTTCAGCTCTCTTTCGACGACGGTGAAACCCACTGGAAACACGGGGGTATTGTCGGTGTTTTTGGTTATGGCGGAGGCGTAATCGGACGGTACTCCGACCTTCAGGATAAGTTTCCTTCCATCGCACATTTCCATACGATGCGTGTCAATCAGCCAGCCAGTAAATTCTATAACACGAATTATCTGCGGTCTCTATGCGACCTCTGGGAATATCGCGGCAGTGGTATGATGAACCTGCACGGCTCCACCGGTGATATTATCTTTCTGGGAACCTTCACCGAGCAGTTAGAGCCTATATTTTATGAGCTGGGGCATGTCCTTCAGCAGGATCTCGGTGGCTCCGGGTCCAATCTACGTACCCCCTCCTGCTGTATTGGCAAAGCTCGCTGTGAGTGGTCCTGCATTGATACACAGGATTTGTGCTATGAATTGACACATTATTACCAGGATGAACTGCATCGCCCGGCCTTCCCGTACAAATTCAAGTTCAAATTCGATGGTTGCCCAAACTGCTGTGTGGCCTCTATTGCACGTGCCGATATGTCTTACATAGGAACCTGGAGAGATGATATTCGCATAGACCAAGAGGCGGTTCAGGCCTATGTGGGTGGAGAGATCGAGCCTGATGGAGGAGCCCATAAAGGAAAAGACTGGGGCAAATTCGATCTCGAAAAGGAAGTCATCAACCTGTGCCCGACCAAGTGTATGTGGATGGAGGGCAGCAAGCTCATGATCGATAACAAGGAATGTACCCGCTGCATGCACTGTATCAATGTCATGCCCAAGGCCTTAAGGCCGGGCGTCGATACCGGCGTGAGCATCCTGCTCGGGGCAAAGGCCCCTATCCTTGAGGGCGCCCAGATGTCGACCTTGACAATACCCTTTATGAAATGCGAACCCCCCTATGATAATATCAAAGAGATCATAGAAAAGATCTGGGAGTGGTGGCCGGAAGAGGGTAAGAACCGTGAGCGCCTTGGAGAGCTCATCCAGCGACAGGGTATTACAAAGCTACTGGAAGTGTTGGGCATTCCACCAATGCCTCAGATGGTAAAAGAGCCCCGCTCCAACCCATATATTTTCTGGAAAGAGGATGACGTTCCGGGCGGATGGGATAGAGACATCAACGACTATCGCTCCAGACATAAGAGATAGGAGGTATCAATAATGGCATTATCTACCGAAAGATTAGGTCTATATAATCCTGATAAACCCATGGAAAACAGGCTCACAGACCTTGGGCCTAGGCATTTCTGGCAGTATTTTCCACCAGTTATTCAGAACAATTACGGGAAGTGGAAATATCATGAAATACTTGAACCGGGCATTCTGGTGCACGTCTCGGAGACGGGAGACAAGGTTTTTACAATCAGATGCGGCGGGTGCAGGTTTATGACTGCGGAGCACGTCCGGGAGATCTGCGACATTGCTGATAAACACTGTGATGGCTTCCTCCGCTTTACCACCCGCAACAATATTGAATTTATGGTGGACAGCCTGGACAAGATGGAGGCATTGAAAAAAGACCTTGAGAGCAGAAAACATGTAACCGGGAGTTATAAATTCCCCATCGGTGGTACCGGCGCCGGCGTCACCAATATAGTACATACTCAGGGTTATATCCATTGTCATACGCCGGCAACTGACGCCTCTTCCATGGTCAAGGCGGTCCTGGACGATCTGTTTGATTATTTTCAGGGTATGACCCTGCCCGCACATGTCAGGGTCTCCATGGCCTGCTGCCTGAATATGTGCGGTGCAGTCCATTGCTCTGACGTCGCCCTTTTAGGATATCACAGAAAACCCCCGATCATCGACAATGAGGTTTTAGACTCCCTGTGCGAAATTCCTTTAGTCATCGCGGCCTGCCCGACCGCCGCTATTTCGCCTACCAAGACAGAGGGTGGCAAGAAATCGGTTAAAATCAAGAATGAACGCTGTATGTTCTGCGGTAATTGCTATACCATGTGCATGGCGGTTCCCCTCTCCGATAAGGAAGGAGATTGCGTGACTATCATGGCCGGAGGGAAGGTGTCCAACCGGATCAGCCCGCCAAAATTCTCAAAGGTGGTTATCCCTGCCCTGCCTAACAATTTTCCTCGTTTTCCGGAAGTATGTGAATCGGTCAAGAAAATCATCGAGGCCTATGCCGCGGACGCCAACAAATACGAACGGGTAGGGGATTGGGCCGAAAGAATCGGATGGGAAAAGTTTTTCGAGAAATGTGATATCCCCTTTACCGAGCACCTTATAGATGACTATAGGCTACAATACGATACCTACAGGACCTCTTCGCTGTTCAAGTTCACCGAAGCGGCGTGGGAGGTCTCAAGGGCAGCTGGTGGTATTGATTAACAAGACACCGAAGCATCTTTAACAGGAGTGAGAACATGGAAGACATAAAGAACGCCATCCTGGATTTTGCCGAAAATAGCAAGAAGACCAAATTTTACTTCAGTGATATAGAAAAGGCGATTCATAAGATAATGCCTGATATCAAGACCAGGATGATCAAAAAGGCTGCGACTGCCCTGATTAACGAAGAAAAGCTTATCTATTTCTCCACGGGAAGCACCACGATGTATGGTCTAAAGGGCAGAGGAGTCACTGAAGACCATTAGTGCCCATTGATTATGTCAAGGTCCGGTGCACCAGTTTAGTGTTAAAAACTCCCTCACGCACTACCCACAGTGGGAGTGCGTGAGGGAGTTTTTCAGGCCGTCGAGTTGATACGGACCGTTCTCAGACAGCTTTCTTCAGGAAAGAGGTCGCTTTCCAACTGGGATTGCGACCTCTTTTTTCGTGAAGGAGATAGAGACCATCTTGAAGATGATTGTTCTATTCTTGAACAGTCTGGTGAGAGGATTCTTATGAAGTCACCCCAGGGTTCCGAAGAATTTATTGCAGAGCAGAAAAAGATACTCTCAGAAAACCCGGAGTGCGCCAGTTCAAGTTATAACCTCGGGGTCTCCCTTATACAGCAGGGAAAGTTCGATGAGGCGATTGATGCCTTCAACGAGTCCATTGCGAACAGTGGTCGGATGTTTGAAGCCTATGTCAACCTGGGATACATCTTTTTCAAGAAGGGAGAACTGGACAAAGTCGTCGATGCCAACTCAAAGGCAGTGGAGATAGAACCAAGATATGCCCGCGGATATGCGAATCTGGGGTTCGCCTATCTCCAGATGGCGAGAACAGAGGATGCTATTGAGGCCCTTGAAAAGGCGATTGACCTCAATAGCGGGATCGTTCAGGCCTGGAGTAATCTGGTGAACGCCCATCTCCAGAACGATGATATTGAAACGGCAATAGAGACGGGGGAAAAGATGCTTGAAATCGCCCCCGACTTCGCGCTCGGGCACAATAATCTCGCATCTGCCTACTATAACAATGGTGATTATGACAAGGCGATTGAGCATCTGGACAAGGCCGTTTCACTTGGGTTTGAGCCCCACCCCGAATTTTTGGAAAGACTAAAAGCCTACCGTTAACATGGATTTCACTTATCTATTCCCTCCCTATGATAATTTAGTTTCAAAGGCGGACCTGGCATTTCAGAAGATCGAAAACGAACATCCGCAGTGCATGAAATGCAAGGTGCGTTGCTCTGATTGCTGTCACGCCGTGTTCGGTCTTTTCCTTATCGAGGCGGCCTTCCTAAAACGCGATTTTGATCGGCTGGACGAAAAAGTGAGGCGGGAGGCCCTCCTAAGAAGCGACAGGGCAGACAGGGATCTCGAAAGATTGGAGAAGAAACTGAAAACCTTTGATAACGATCTGCAAATGAAGGCCTATACCCTTGCGAGGGAGAGGGTCAGGTGCCCGCTTCTGGATGATGATAATGAATGCATCCTTTATCCTTATCGCCCAATCACCTGCCGTGTCTATGGCATTCCCACTTCGATCCAGGGGAGAGCCCGTGTATGCAATAAGGCAGACTTCAAAAAGGATGAGTTTTATCCAACCTTTGATCTTGACGCGGCCTTCCGGGAACTCTATGCCCTGTCCAAAGAACTCCTCAAGAATATGGGAGGAAAGGATGTTGAAAGGGCCTCATTATTGATATCCGTGTCCAGGGCCGTAAGGACGCCCATACACGACATCATAAATGAAATTCTTTGATCGTTTAAACGCCTAATTTCCCCGCAGCCGCAGTAAGATCCAAAGCCAATTCCACAACCAGGAACACAGGGTAAAGAATCCTGATGAGTAAAGTGCTTCATACCGCACTCAGTCCGACGATGACTTCCGATGCTATCTGGCCCACTTTTTTCTTGGTCAGATTACCATTCTCATATACATGGATTTCGTTCAAATCCTCTAAGAGCCTCCCTACATCTTCTTTCGCCTCTTGCGCACCAAGGGCACCAAGAAGCGAGGCGGCGTAACCACGAACCCCGGGTTCAGGGTCGGAAAGAAAAGGGATAAAGTGAAAAGCATATTTGCGGATGAGTTCCGGTCTCGCCCTGGCGATCTTCTCGATGGTCTGAAGGACCTGCCCACGACGTGTTTCGTCCCCCAAGAACTGATAAAGCTGAGGAATATATCCGGCATACAGATCTATTCTACGACTGATAATCTCCCCGATTGCCTCAAAAGCCCCCCAATTTGAGGCGGCAGTATCTGTGATAGAAATAAACAGGCGCTGGAGGAGACTGGAAATTACCCCGGCATTTCTCTCGCTCACAACAGCAGAAACCCGGCCTAAGATTTCTGCGGCCCTTTGCCGGATAAGGTCGTCTCCAGAATAAAGAAGGCGTTGCAGGTTCTTGAGAAGTTTTCTATCGACCCCTGCCACTTCCAATATCGGAGAGATCTTATATCCTCTCACAAACTCCTCGACCATTTCTCTTGACAGGGCTGCTTTTCCGTCATTTTTCGTATGCCGCCTGGATAACCCGGATACCGCCTTATCCAGGCTTTTCCTGACGCCATCAGAAGTGACATCACGAACATCCTCATGCATCCTGATAAAATAGAGGGCCCCTGATATCCTTCTCCTCTCAAAGAATCCTCCTGGAATAATAAGATGGCTCAGCTGATCATAGTGTTCTACTATCTCTTCTTGATAATCCTCTTCAGGCAAAAGCCCCCAGGCCAGATCCCAGTCCATGTTGCACCCGAACACCAGGGCCTCGATCATGGCTGAACCCAGATTATGCCCGGTCTCATCGCACGCGTAAACAGCACCGCAGGAACAGGACCCTACCGGCATCTCTCCAGGTCTCCGTGTGCTCAATTCTACAGGCCTCTCAATCAGTTTTCCACAGAAAGGACACGCAGGCCTCTTTACAATCTCTCTTCCAGAAAACCTAGTAACATCCATTTTTATTCGACAGATTACTAAGGTCCCAGGCTGAAGCTACGAGACTCCTCGTCATATTCAAACTCCACAATGTCAAAACCCGAACGCGTTGATTTGAAGTGAATGATCCAATTTTTAAACTGTTTTCCCGCAAAATCACAATTAAGCGTACCGATTCGTGCATGCATTCTCTCAAGTCTCGTCACGACCTCTTCAAGAAAGACATCTGTAATGTGTGCCTTATCTACTTCATCAAGTTCGTTCTTGAGCGAATTGCTCCGATCCTCAATATCATTGCCTTTTTCAATGAGGTGTCTCCCTTCGGCAAAACCGCAAGTTGTTGACCGGTATCCGGCCCTTGTTCTTTCCAACTCGTGTCAGGAGGACCTTTTCTTACCCCCTGGCCACCGTACCCTGCGAACCATTATCCCGGTTTAAGACAAGGAAGTCTTATTTTGCCGGTCCTGGCAAGTCCAGGGTCATACATTGATTGGAATTACCACAAGATTTTGCCGTAATCTTGGGTTGTTTTCCTCCGGGTCCCACGCCAATGGCATAATTAGTCATGCTGACAACCCGCTCAAAAGAACGGGATTTGCATTCGGGGCAGCTCATATCAACTTTGTCATCTGCGCCCACAAATAGTTTTTCGAACAAATTTCCGCATTCAAAACATCTGAATTCAAAGATCGGCATCGTTTAACTCCTCGTCTACGAGATACAACATCTCTCGGAAATATAGCCTCCAGAGCTGGCAAAGTCAAACCAAACTCACCTCCGAAGAACACCGGCTTCCTCGCCCCCTGTTACTCCCGCTACCAATAACACTCGGTAAATCAAATGAACAACCAGACTGTTTCATTTTCCCATGGATAAATTGCTGACGCAATCAATCAGGACCTTTATAGAGAAAGGCTTCGAAATGACCGTATTGAAGACTCTATTTTCAAGAAGCTGTGGCGTGCCGGAAATACCTACAATCGGTGTAGATGGGTAAGGGGAATTACTTATCTGATGAGCTACGGCATTTCCGTCCATACCGCACATGCGTATATCAGTTATGACTAGATCAAACAGGCCGTCGTAAAATTTTCGTACTCCCTCTTCCCCATTTGCCGCTGTTTCAACATAATGGCCAAATCTCTCTAAGGCTATCTTAAGCATGTTCAAGAATGCACTATCGTCATCAATGACTAGAATACTTGACATAAACTCTTGCCATGAAAACCGATCTGTGCTTTCATGCTCCCCCTGTCGGCAAATGATCAATGCTTAACCCAATTGACCTCAGTGACTCCGGAAAACTGTCACACAACATCTCTCCTTCTTATGCCAAAGGACGTGTCCATTTTCTTGTTCGTGCGAGATCTTGCGAATCCTCATTACCAGGACCTATCCAATCCAGTCTTTACAACTCTAAGGAGATGAATGTCAACAAGAAATACAACTATCAGGTGTTAGACTTTTTCCGGTTTTTGGTAAATGATCTAACTAAAGGAAGAGCACGGCAGAAGTTACTATCTGCCATATTATGATTTCTTATAAATATAAAGACAGGTTGGCTAATTGACTGGAATCGACAAAAGGATTGGACAGAGAATTAAGAAGTTGAGAAAAGGCTCAGGAATGTCTCAAATCAATTTGGCCGAAAGAATTGGCCTCTCTTTTCAGCAAGTTCAAAAGTATGAAAAGGGGGTAACAAGGATATCGGTCTTTCGCCTCCAGCAAGTCTCAGAGGCCCTTGGGGTCCACATCAACTCATTCTTTGAACGGGGTGACCGAACCCTCGAGGTCTCAAGCCCCACTCTGGAATATGGAAATGGGAAGATCGTAAAAAAACC